>CAXSES010000139.1:0-7636 GCA_964236225.1 uncultured Acetobacteraceae bacterium | reverse complement strand
CCCTGGCGGGTCCAGGGCAGAGCCCTGACCTTGCTTCCTGATAGGTCAGTGGATGGGGCAGCCAGGTATCGCCCGCGTCTAGCCTGTCGACGCGGGCGTCTCGTCACCTTGGCGGCGTCGCGGGCAGCGGAGAAGCCGCCCTTGCCTGGCGTGATGTTAGGGCCGTCGCCCGCGACGGGCGCCGTCCGGCGGCGCGGCCGTTGCGCGGTGCGCGGCGCGCCTCCAGGATCGGGCGATGCGCGAGGATGTCGGGACGAGGCTGCGCGGGCGTGTGCTGGCGATCGGGGGGTCGGATTCCGGCGGCGGCGCGGGGGTGCAGGCCGACGTCAAGGCGATCGGCGCGATGGGCGCGTTCGCCGCCACCGCGCTGACCGCGCTGACCGCGCAGAACACGCTTGGGGTGCAGGCGGTGATGGCGGTGCCGCCGGATTTCGTGGCGCGCCAGGTTGCCAGCGTGCTCGACGACATCGGGGCGGACGCGGTCAAGACGGGGATGCTGGGCGGGCGCGCGGGAGTGGAGGCGGTGGCGCAGGCGCTGGCCGGGGTGCTGGCGGGCGGCGCGGTGCCGCTGGTGGTGGACCCGGTGATGGTGGCCAAGGGCGGGCAGTCGCTGCTGGCGGCGGACGCGGTGGCGGCGCTGGTGGCGCTGCTGCTGCCGTGCGCGGCGGTGGTGACGCCCAACCTGCCGGAAGCCGAGGTGCTGACAGGAGCGGCGGTGGGCGACGTGGCCGGGATGCACCGGGCGGCGGAGCGGCTGCTGCGCATGGGGGCGGCGGCGGTGCTGCTGAAGGGCGGGCACCTGGCGGGCGAGGTGCTGACGGACCTGCTGGCGACGCCCGCCGGGACGATGGTGTTCGAGCAGGCGCGGGTGGCGACGCGGCACACGCATGGCACGGGCTGCACCCTGGCCAGCGCCGTGGCGGCGGGGCTGGCGCAGGGCCTGACGCTGCCTGCCGCGGTGGAACGGGCGCGGCGCTACGTGCGCGCGGCGATCGGGTCGGCGCCGGGCTTCGGGGCGGGGCACGGGCCGCTCAACCACCTAGCGTGGGCGAGGGAGCCGGCGGCGCCGGGCCTGCCCGTCACGCGGAGGCAATGCGGCCCGGGGTGAGGGAGTCCGGCAGGGCGGCCGAGACCGTTCCGAGCTGCGCGACCCGCTCGCCCAGAGTCCGCATGGCGCTCTGGTGCAGGGTCAGGCCGGCGTGCAGCGAGGTGGTCGCGCCGTGCAGCTCGGACAGCGAGGCGCGCCAGGCCGCGACGGCGACGCTCTGCTGCGCGAGGGCGGCGCGCAGGCTGTCGAGCGCGCGGGAGAGCCGGTCCTGCCCTGCGGGCTGGGTTCCGGCCTCGATGGGCCGCGCCGCGGGGAAGGCCCGGGGGGCGAAGCCGTCGGCAGCCGGCGTGGCGGGCCAGGGCGTACGCGTCGGCGGCGCAACGCGGGCGCGGCGGTCCGACCCCGCATGGGCCGCCTGCGCCGGCGGCCCGGGGATGCGGGGCGCGATCGGGCGGAACGGGAACGGTTCGGCGCCGGCGGCCGCTCCCGCGGTCGGGTGGGGGAACGTCGGTGTCTGGCGGGCAGCGGTGCGCGGCAGGGCGTCGAGCGGCGGGACCGTGCCGGTTCCGGTCCGCGCGGCCGTCGAGGCCATGGCGGCAGGATCGTGCGCGGTGGCAGGGGTCGGGAAGGGAAGGATGGTCGCGGTCATGGTGCACGTTCCCTGGGCAATGTCTAAGAAACCATAAACCATCTCTTAACAGGAGACAATGGGATTCATAACTGGACGGCGAGGCCGGTGACGCGGGACAGCAGGACAAGAGCCAGCACCAGCACGACGACCAGGGTCAGCAGCCAGCGCATCCGCATGTATCCGGCCGGCACGAGGCCGTCGCGGGCGCCGCGCGCCTCGACCGCGGTGGTCGCGAGGAAGCCCGCGATCAGCAACGCCAGCGCGATGGCGGGGGCGGCCGCGACCGAGACCAGCAGCGCCCCCCAGCCCAGCAGGGCCGGCAGCACGCCCAGCGCCAGCCGCGCGCCCTCCACGCCGGAGTGCCAGGGCATTGGCCGTGCCGACGCGGCGTGGTCCTGGGCGGGCGCGGCGAGGGCCAGGCCCCAGTGCACCGCGCCGAGGAAGCTCAGGATGATGGCGGCGTACTCAATCAGGGCCAGCAGGGCGCGGTCGGGCGGCACGGCGCCGCCTGCGGTGACGCTGCCCAGGCCGCAGGCGAGGAACGGGACCAGGCCTCCCAGGCCGAGCAGCAGGGCGAGCGGGGGAAGGCGTGCGGTCATGCGAGGTCCTTGTGTCGGCGCGCCGCGCGGCCGGAGACGCGGGGCGATAGCGCATGGGGCAGAGCATCGTTCGCCTGGGCAGGGAAGGCTGGGCTCTCCCTCCGCCTGCCATTCCAACGGCCCAAGAGGGCCGCCGGAACCTTTGGGCAGCTCCGCCCAGACCCGCCCCTGCTTCAAGGCGGGGGGCGAGCCGCCCCTGGCCCGGCCTTACTTAAGGGAAGGCGGTCCAGGGGACCTTCCCCTGGCGGAGTTTGAGGCGGAGCCTCAACCTTTCTTGCTTCCTGCGCCTGCCTGCGGGAAGTCCGCTTGGGCCGGGCTGGCGCGCGGGGTAGTCTGGCGGCATGGAAATCGCGGTCGAGGTCGTCGTCATCCTGCTGCTGATGGTGCTGAACGGCGTGTTCGCGATGGGCGAGATGTCGCTGGTCTCGGTGCGGCGCGCGCGGCTGCAGGTGCTGGAGGGCAAGGGGGTGGCCGGCGCGCGGACCGCGCTGGCGCTGTCGGACGACCCGCAGCGCTTCCTGCCCACGGTGCAGGTGGGGATCACGCTGGTGAGCATCCTGGCCGGCGTGTTCGGCGGCGCGCGCCTGGCGGCGCAGCTCCAGCCGTGGCTGGCGCGGATCGCCGTGCTGCGCCCGGTGGCCGACGGGCTGTCGCTGTTCCTGGTGGTGGTGCTCATCACGTACCTGACGCTGGTGGTGGGCGAGCTGGTGCCCAAGCAGCTCGCGCTGCGCCAGCCGGAGCGGGTGGCGGCGCGGCTGGCGCGGCCTCTGGCGGCGCTGGCGCGGGCGAGCGCGCCGGTGGTGTGGGTGCTGAGCCGGTCCTCGGACCTGGTGCTGGCGGCGTTCGGCTCGAAGCTCGCCGCGCGCGAGACCGTGACGGAGGAGGAGCTGCACGCGATCCTGGCGGAGGGCGCGCAGACAGGGGTGCTGGAGACCGAGGAGCACGCGATGATCGGCCGGGTGCTGCGCCTCGCCGACAAGCCGGTGCGGGCGCTGATGACGCCGCGCACCGACCTCGCCTGGATCGACCGCGGCGACACGGCCGAGGAGATCGTGGCGACGCTGCGCGCGGCGGGGCACAGCCGCTTCGTGGTGTGCGACGGCTCGATCGACAACGTGGTGGGCGTGGTGCAGGCGAAGGACCTGCTGAACCTGCTGCTCGACGGGGGCGCGCTGTCGCTGGCGGCGGTGCTGCGCCAGCCGATGGTGCTGCCCGACACCGTCACCGCGCTCGACGCGCTGGAGCGGCTGAAGTCGGACACCCTGGGGCTGGCGCTGGTGATCGACGAGTACGGCAGCTTTGAGGGCGTGGTCACGGCGGCCGACGTGCTGGAGGCGATCGTCGGCGACGCGGGCGAGCGGCCGGAGGACGGCGACGCGGCGGCGGTGCTGAGCGGGGTGCTGCTGATGGACGGGATGATGCCGGTCGACGAGCTGAAGTCGCGGCTGTCGCTGCCGGACCTGCCGGCGGAGGGCAGCTACCACACGCTGGGCGGGCTGCTGCTGGCGCTGCTGCAGCGCGTGCCCCGCTCCGGCGACAGGATCGCCTTCGCCGGGTGGATGTTCGAGGTGCTGGCGATGGATGGGCGCAGGGTGGATCGCGTCCGCGCCAGCCGGGAGAAGCTGGCGGAGGCGTGAGGGCGGGCCGGCGGGGCGGGTTTCGCGAGAGGCGAGGATGCTGGCGCGGCGGGTGGCGCGGCCGGGCTAGCGGCCGGACGGGATGGGCCTGGTGCCGCCGATCGAGGCGGCGGCAGGGGCTGCGGTCGCGGCGTTGTCCTCCGTCACCGTGGGCGCCCCGCCTCTGGCTGTCGCGTCGCTCGGGGTGGCCGGCAGCGGGGCGCCTGACGCGGCGCAGCCGGACGCGGCCGGCACGGCGAGGACCAGCAGCAGGCGGGCCGCGCGTCGGGCGTGGGAGGCGTGGGGGCGCATGGCGGCTCCTGGCGACGATCCGGTGCGGCGGGAGGGCCGGAAGGTAAGTTCAGCACGGGCAGGATAGTCGGCCCGCGGCGGGGTCCGCCAGCCGGGGTGGCAGCGATCAGGGAGGACGCAAGACCGGGCTCCCCCTCCGCCGCCCATTCCAATGGCCCAAGCGGGCCATCGGAACCTTTGGGCAGCTCCGCCCAGACCCGCCAAAGGCCAGGGCCTCTGGACACCGATTGACCGATGTACAGGATGCCGGACATTCCAGGGTTAGGGCATTGTGTCCCAAGCTCGTTTTGTCGCCAGCGATCATGCGGGCGGCAAACGGAGGGCTGAGTGATGGTGACCATCACGATGGCTCTTCGGTTTCGGGGATGGCAGGTGAGTGTGAGCCTCACCTGCCACATCCTCTAGCCCGAAGGGGGGAGGGGAGCCGCAAGGCTTCCCTCCTTCCCGGAGGAAGACGTGGGACAGCGATCAGTCGTGTTCAAGCAACAGGAGAACACCATGACCAACACCGTGGAGACTGTGGAGACCGTAGAGACCGGCGGCTCGGGCCGGGCCTACCCGGAGGATGCCGTGGCTTTCCGCGCGTTCCTGGCGGAGATCGGCGAGACGCAGGGCTCGTTCGTTCGCACGCTGATCCGGCTCGGCGACCATCGCCCGAAGGAGACCGTCACCAAGTCGGTGCAGCGCATGTGCGCCGGCTCCAACAAGATCAGCGGCGAAATGCGCGTCATCATGCAGGTGTTCCGCAACAGCAGGCGCAGGCGTCGCGCTGCAGCGGCGGAAGCCGAGCAGGCTGGCGTGGATGCGATCTCGGCCTGAGGCCGCGTCCACCTGCTGGTGAAGTTCCGTCGGGAGATCATACCAAGGGCCGAATGCGACGGGCGGTCAGGCAAGCAAGCAAGGCTGGGCTCTCCCTCCGCCTGCCCTTCCAACGATCCAAGCGGATCGTCGGAACCTTTGGCAGCTACGCCCAGACCCGCCAGGGCGAGCCGCCCCTGGACCCGGCTTTGCTTAAGTATTGGATTCCAAAGGCGAGCCTTTGGCGGAGTTTGAGGCAGAGCCTCAACCTTGCTTCCTGTCTTGTCGCCACGTCAGCTTTACGCCGCGGCCGGGGTGGTCCATTCGCGCCACAGCATGATGAGCGCGGACATGATCGCGGGGCCGAGGAACAGCCCGATCAGGCCCCAGGTCTCGACGCCGCCGAGGATGCCGAGCAGCACCCACAGGAACGGCAGGCGGGTGGCGCCGCCGATCAGGGCGGGGCGGATGAAGTGGTCGGCCGCGAAGGTCACAATGAAGCCGAGCACGACGATCACGATCGCGGCCACGGTGGAGCCCTGGGCGAGCAGCAGCAGGGCGGCGGCGCAGAACACCAGGGCGGCGCCGAACGGCACCATCGCCGCGATCGCCGTGGCGGCGCCGAGCAGGGTCGGGTGCGGGCAGCCGGCGACCGCGTAGGCGATGCCGAGCGCCACGCCCTCGCCGAGCCCGACCAGGACCAGGCCGTCCACGGTGCCGTGCACCGAGGCGATCACCTGGCGTCCCAGGCGCTCGCCGCGCGGCCCGAAGGCGCGCCTGCTGGCGACGAGCATCTGCGCGGACACTGCGGGGCCGTCGCGGAACAGGAAGAACAGGGTGAGCAGGGTGAAGCCGAACACCACGAAGCGGTGGGCGACGAGCCCGCCCATCTCCCGGCCGAGGGTCATCGCGTCGTGGCTGGCGCGGCCGAGCAGGGCCTGGGCGCCCTGCGGGTCGGCGAGGTTGTGCTGCCACCAGGTCGCGACCTGGCGCTGGCCGAGGGGGAGCCTGCCCACGATGTCCGGCACAGGGATGCCGTTGTTCCTGGCCTCCACCAGCCAGGCGATGCTGCCATGGGCGTCGTGGCCGATCTGCACGGCGGCCAGCACCAGAGGGACGACGAACACCAGCGTCACCACCAGGGTGAAGACCGAGGGCACCAGGATGTTGTGCCGGCCCGGGGGCCAGCGATTCTGGGCGCGTCGGTAGAGCGGCCAGATCGCGATGGCGAGGATCGCGGCCCAGGCGAGGGCGGTGAGGAAGTCGTGGAGCGTCCACAGCCCGAGCAGCACCAGGATGCCCGCGAGCACGCCGCGGGCGATCTGCTGCGAGGCGCCTGCCTCCGGTCGGGGCTGCGGGTCGAAATCCATGGGGGCGATCCTGTGCGGCGCTGTGCGGGCCATGGTGTCGCGTCGCCGTGGCCGCGTCCAGGCGGCAGGCGAGGCGGCGCCTCGACGCGACAAGCCAGGCGGCGCCTCGATGCGACGGGCGAGGCGGCGCCTCGATGCGACGGGCGAGGCGGCGCCTCGGGCGTGCCCGCCGCCCGTCCGGCGTCCGCGGCGGGGGTTGCGGCCGGCGCGGGGCGGGCGCGGTATGGGGCTGTCGGGGAAGGGTTCGGGGGCGGCGATGCGGCTGGCGTGGATCGGGGTGGCGGCGCTGCTGTCGGGGTGCGTGGGGCAGGGCGGGACGGACGCGTCGGCGCCGATGACCAGCACGGCCGGCGCGTCAGGCGAGACGCAGACCGACGGGATGATGCTCCACTCGGCGGGCAGCGGGGCGGCGATGGGCTCGGACACGGAGGCGGGCGGCGCGGCCTCGCAGAGAGGCACGTCGATGGGCGCCGGCGGGATCGGCAACGGCATCCCGCAATAGGGACGCCCGCAAGGCTCCCTGCGCGCCGGGTCCGGGAGGGCGCGACGCGGCCCCATTGGTGCTGGCGCGACTCCGAGCCGTTGGCGGATACAGGCCGACAGATTGGAGTGTCCGCGATGAGTGCCAGCACGCGACGGCCCGGGGCAGGGCAGACGGTCCGACTCAGGGCGAGGGTCATGGACACCGCGTTCGATCCGGATCACCGGGTGGTCGAGATACAGCAGGCCGGCGGTGGCGCGGCGCGCTGCTGCGCCTCGCTGCGGCAGGTCGACGCCGACAGCGTGGACATCGGCTGGCCGCTGGGCAACCGGGCGGACGGGGCCATTCTCGTAGAGCTGCCGCAGGAGACGGAGGCGGGGCTATGGCAGGTCTGGGTGCGGCCGGATCAGCTCCTGGTGACGGAGGCGTCCGCGCCGGAGCGGTGAGGCGAGGCGGCCGGGCACCTTGCCGGGAGCCGGCGCCGTGGCCGGGTGGACGATACGGTCAGGGCACGTCAGGCGCACGCTTGGCGGAGGGGATGAGATTCGAACTCACGGTACGGGTTGACCCCGTACAACGGTTTAGCAAACCGCCGCCTTCAGCCACTCGGCCACCCCTCCGCCGGGACAGCGTGCAACACGGCGTTTGCCGGAATGTTCTAGGGGCTTCAGGCGGTGTCGTCAAACGTTACGGCCCCTTGGAGGGGACGAGCCTGCCGCCGCTGTCGTGCGGGCGGGGCGCGAAGCAAGGTTGAGGCTCTGCCTCAAACTCCGCCAAAGGC
>CAXSES010000138.1:0-7666 GCA_964236225.1 uncultured Acetobacteraceae bacterium | reverse complement strand
TCCGTCACCCGCGCGACCACGGCGCCGGCCACCGCGCCGGGCTCGGAGGCCGGCGTCGGCAGCGCCGCGCTGCGCATCTCCGCCTCGCGCGGCGCGGCGCGGCGGCCCAGCATCCTGTCCAGGCCGCGGTCCAGCATCCCGCCGCGCCACAGCCCCGCCAGCCCGCCCGGGAACGCCACCACCACGCCGATGAACAGCGCGCCCATCGCGAACAGCCACAGCGACGGCACCTGCTCGGAGAACGTCGTGCGCGCCCATCCGACCAGGAGCGCCCCGTAGATCGCGCCCAGCAGGGAGGTGCGCCCGCCGACGGCGACGTAGATCACCATCTCGATCGACGGCACGATGCCCACGAACGAGGGCGACATGAAGCCGACCTGGAGCGTGAACATCGCGCCGCCGATGCCCGCCAGCGCGGCGGACAGCGCGAACACGAAGATCTTGAAGTCGGCGACGCTGTAGCCGGAGAAGCGCACGCGGTCCTCGCGGTCGCGCATCGCCACCAGGATGCGGCCGAGCTTGGAGCGCCGCACGAACTGGCAGAGCAGCAGGCTGGCGAGCAGCAGCCCTGCGCTGGCGAAGTAGAGGACCTCGTGGGCGCGGTCGGAGCGTATGTCCCAGCCGTGCAGGGTGCGCAGGTCGGTGATGCCGTTGATCCCGCCGGTGTAGCCCTGCTGCCCCACGATCAGGATGGTCAGGATCGAGGCGATCGCCTGGGTGATGATCGCGAAATACGTGCCGCCCACGCGGCGCTTGAACATCGCGACCCCGATCAGCAGCGCCAGCAGCATCGGCACCACCGGCACGGCCACGACCGCGAACGCAAGGCTGCGGAACGGCTGCCAGAACCACGGCAGCGCCGTCATCTGGTTCCAGTCCATGAAGTCCGGGATGCCAGGCGTGCTCTGTATCCTGGTGGCCTCGGGCGTGGACGCCTCCAGCTTGAGGTGCATCGCCATGCAGTAGCCGCCGAGCCCAAAGAAGATCCCCTGCCCCAGGCTCAGGATGCCGGCGTCGCCCCAGCACAGCACCAGCCCCAGCGCCACGAAGCCGAAGGTCAGGTACTTGCCCACCAGGGCGAGGCGGAACGGGTCGAGCGCCAGAGGGATTACTCCCATCACCAGCAGCGCGAAGATCGCGACGAACAGCACGTCCTTGCGACCCATGAACCCCGCCCTGCCCACGCCCGCCTCCGCACCGCCCTGCGCGCTTCCGGCCGCCCCGCCCACGCCGGCGCGGCCCGCGCCGCTCACCGCCGCACCTTCAGCGTGAACAGGCCCTGCGGCCGGATCATCAGGATGCCGACCACGGCCAGCAGCACGATCACCTGCGCCATCGAGCCGGTCAGGAAGAATTCCAGCGTCGAGCGGGTCTGCGAGATTGTGAACGCCGAGGCGATCGTGCCCAGGATGCTCTGCGCGCCGCCGAACACCACGATCAGGAACGTGTCCACGATGTAGAGCTGGCCCGCCGTCGGGCTGGTCGAGCCCATCATGGTGAACGCGGCCCCCGCGATCCCCGCGATGCCGCAGCCGATGCCGAAGGTCGCGCGGTCCACGCGCTCCGTGTCGATGCCCACGGCGCCCGCCATCGCCCGGTTCTGCGTCACCGCGCGCACCCGCTTGCCCCAGCCGGAGCGGAACAGCAGCCCGTACACCGCCACCGTCACCAGCAGCGTGACCGCGATCACGATCAGGCCGTTGATCGGCACCTGGATCGTCTCGCTCACCGAGGCGGAGCCCATCATCCAGTCCGGCAGGTCGACGCCCACCTCGCGCGCGCCGAAGACGGAGCGGAACGCCTGCTGCATGATGAGGCTCAGCCCCCAGGTCGCCAGCAGCGTGTCCAGCGGGCGCTTGTACAGGCGGCGGATCAGCGCCCACTCCACAAACATCCCGAACGCGCCCGACACGCAGAACGCGAGCACGATGGCCGCGTAGAAGTACACGCCGAACAGCCAGGGCGCGAAGTCGTGCACCAGGCGCGAGCACAGGAACGTCGTGTAGGCGCCGAGGATCATGAACTCGCCGTGCGCCATGTTGATGACGCCCATCTGGCCGAAGATGATCGCAAGGCCGAGCGCCATCAGCACGAACACGGAGAACAGGATCAGCCCGGCGAAGCCCTGCATCGCGAAGATGGAGCCCAGGTCGCCAAGCGAGTAGCCGGCCATGCGATGCCTCCCCAGGAAGAAAGACAAGGCCAGGGCTCTGCCCCGGGCTTGAAGGTGGGACCCGCCAGGGCGAGCCGCCCTGGACCGGCTTCCGAAAGCTCCTTGCAAGCGCCGTGCAAGGAGCCTTCCTGGTGGTTTCCAAAGGCGAGCCTTTGGTGGGGGTCCCGTTCTCAGGCCTGAGGGCAGCGCCCCTGGCCTTGCCTGCCTCTACTGGTAGCCTTTGGGGAACGGGTCGGGCTCGATCAGCTCCGGCGTCTCGAAGATCACGTCGAACTGGCCGTCGGTGCGCGCGCGCCCGACCCGGGTGCGGCTCCACAGGTGGTGGTTGGTGTCGTGGATGCGCACGTAGCCCTCCGGCGCGTGGTCGAACACGATGCCGCCCGAGGCGACGGCGATCTTGTCGACATCGAAGCTGCCCGCCTTCTCCACGGTGAGCTTCCACAGCCACGGCCCCAGGTAGGCCGCCTGCGTCACGTCGCCGACCACCGCGGCCTCGCCGTACATCTTCTTGAAGGCGGCGACGAACGCCTTGTTGTTGGCGTTGTCGAGCGACTGGAAGTACTTCATGCAGGCGTACGCGCCCGCGATGTTCTCGCCGCCGATGCCGACGATCTCGTCCTCCGTCACCGAGATGGTCATCAGCGTCTGCTTGGAAAGGTCGATGCCGGCGGCCTTGAGCTGCTTGTAGAACGCGACGTTGGAGCCGCCGACGATCTCCGTGTAGATCACGTCCGGCTTGTAGAGCTTGATCTTGTTGATCACCGAGTTGAACTGGGTCGAGCCCAGGGGGAAGTACTGCTCGTCCACCACCTTGAGGTGGTGGATGCCCTCGATGTGGCGGCGCGCGATCTTGTTGGACGTGCGCGGCCAGATGTAATCCGAGCCGATCAGGAAGAACGTCTTGGCGCCCTTCTCCTTGATGACCCAGTCGAGCCCGGCGAGGATCTGCTGCGTCGCCTCCTGGCCGGTGTAGATGACGTTCTTGGACTGCTCCAGCCCCTCGTAGAAGGTCGGGTAGTAGAGCATCCCGTTGTACTGCTCGATCACCGGCAGCACCGCCTTGCGCGAGGCCGACGTCCAGCAGCCGAAGATCGCCGCCGCGTGGTCGTTCTGCAGCAGCTTCTTCGCCTTCTCCGCGAAGGTCGGCCAGTCCGAGGCGCCGTCCTCCTGGATCACCTTGATCTTGCGGCCGAGCACGCCGCCCGCCTCGTTGATCTGCGCGATCGCCAGCTTCTCCGCCTCCGTGGCGCCGGTCTCGCTCAGCGCCATCGTGCCGCTGGTGGAATGCAGGATGCCCACCGTGACCTCGCTGTCCGTCACCGCGAGGCCGGAGGTGTTCACCTGCGCCGTCGGCGCCGCCGCCTGCGCGCGGCCGGACAGCGCCGCGGGGACAAACAGCGCCGCCGCGGGAAGGCCAACCATCCCCTTGAGCAGGGCGCGGCGCAGCGGGCCGCGGGCCGCCGCGCCGCGCCGGGTCATGTCGTCGTCGTTCAATGCTGGCACCCCGAAACCGCGCCGCGCCGTGCAGCGTCCCGATCCCCATGCTGGGCGGGGCGACCCGTGTCGCGGAATACGTCGAATGACGTATCCGTGAGCGGGCTTTGCGGATGCTCGTCGTCGATGGCGCAATGCGGGCGTGAGGACGCAGGGGGTTTGCCAGGAAGCAAGGCTGGGCTCTGCCCAGACCCGCCAGGGGCGAGCCGCCCCTGGACCCGGCGCAATTTAAGTATGGGTTTCCAAAGGCGAGCCTTTGGCGGAGTTTGAGGCCCATGCTTGAAGGCGGGGCCTCAACCTTGCTTCCTTCGCCGCCCCGCCCGAGGGCCGGATGCCGCAAGACCCTTGCGCGACGAAAGGTCCAGGCCTCACCATGGCATCGCGGCAGCGTATCCCGCGCATCCGGCGGGACTACAACCAGTGGGTCGCGAACCAGACCCTGGAGGACTACGCGCTGCGCTTCACCGCGAAGTCGGCGCGGCGCTGGTCGGCGGCGAGCGTGGCCAACACCGCGCTGGGCGCGATCTCGTTCCTGATGCTGGAGGCAATCGGCGGCACGCTGACGCTGCGCTACGGTTTTGCCAACGTGGTGCCCGCGGTGCTGCTGGTCGCCGTGCTGATCTTCGCCACCGGCGTGCCGATCAGCTACCACGCGGCGCGCCACGGGGTGGACATCGACCTGCTGACGCGCGGCGCGGGCTTCGGATATTTCGGCTCGACGCTGGCCTCGCTGATCTACGCGACCTTCACCTTCACCTTCTTCGCGCTCGAGGCGGTGATCCTGGCGGCGACGCTGCACGCCTGGCTCGGGCTGCCGGAGTGGATCGGCTGCGTTGTCTGCGTCGTGGCGGTGATCCCCCTGGTCACGCACGGCGTCACGTTCATCGGGCGGCTGCATCTGGTGACGCAGCCGGTGTGGATCGCGCTCAACGTGCTGCCGTTCGCCTTCGTGCTGCGCGCCAACCCCGGGGCGGTGTCGGAGTGGACGCATTTCGCCGGCAGCGACGGGGGCGGGCTGTCGCTGTCGTCGGTGGCGGCTGCGGGCGCGGTGATGCTCTCCCTGGTGTCGCAGATCGGCGAGCAAGTGGACTTCCTCCGCTTCCTGCCGCCGCGCGAGACCAGCCGCGGCGTGGTGTGGTGGTCGGCGCTGCTGGCCGGGGGACCGGGGTGGATCGTGCCGGGGACGCTGAAGCTGCTGGCCGGCTCGTTCCTGGCGTGCCTCGCGACTCATGCAGGGATCGCCGGGGCGGAGGCCGCGCAGCCCGCGCTGATGTATCGGGTGGCGTTCGCCACCGTGCTGCCCTCGGCCACGGCCTCGCTGGCGCTGGCGAGCTGCCTCGTCGTGGTCTCGCAGGTCAAGATCAACGTGACCAACGCCTATGCCGGCTCGATCGCCTGGTCCAACTTCTTCTCGCGCCTCACGCACAGCCATCCTGGGCGGGTCGTGTGGGTGGTGTTCAACGGCGCCATCGCGCTGATGCTGATGGAGTTCGGCGTCTACCGGGCGATCGAGCACACCCTGGTGGCCTATTCCAGCGTCGCGGCGGCGTGGATCGGCGCGCTGGTCGCCGACCTCGTGGTCAACAAGCCGCTCGGGCTCAGCCCGCCGGGGATCGAGTTCAAGCGCGCCCACCTCTACGACGTGAATCCGGTCGGGGTGGGAGCGATGCTGGGGGGCGTCGCGCTGGCGCTGGCGGCCGGGCTGGGGGCGCTGGGCGAGCTGGCGCGGGCGGGCGCGCCGTTCCTGGGCTTCGCCGCCGCCTTCGCGGCGGCCCCCCTGATCGCCTGGGCGACCGGCGGACGCTTCTACCTGGCGCGCAGGCCGCGCAGGGCCTGGGGGCGGCTGTCCTCGCTGGCCTGCGTGGTGTGCGAGAACGCGTTCGAGCCGGAGGACATGGCGTCCTGCCCGGCCTATGGCGGCGCGATCTGCTCGCTGTGCTGCTCGCTGGACGCGCGCTGCCAGGACATGTGCCGGCCCCACGCGCGCATCGGCGCGCAGACTCTCGGGGCGCTGCGCCGCCTGCTGCCGGCCCGCGCGGCCGGGCTTGCTGCCCCGCCTGCGGCTCCGCTTGCGGCCTTGCTTGCAAAGGGTCCGCTCGGGCGCTTCGCCGGGGTGATGTGCCTGCTGCTGGCGGCGATCAGCGCGCTGCTGCTGGGGGTGTACGCGCAGACCGCCGCGGTGGGCGAGGAGGGCCGCGCGGCGGTGGCGGGCGCGCTGGCGCAGGCGTTCGTGGTCCTGGCGGTGATCGCGGGCGTGGTCGCCTGGCTGCTGGTGCTGGCGCAGGAGAGCCGGCAGGCGGCGCAGGCGGAGAGCCACCAGCAGACCGGGCTGCTGCTGCGCGAGATCGAGGCGCACACCCGCACCGACGCCAAGCTGCAGCGCGCCAAGGAGGTGGCGGAGGCGGCCAACGTCGCGAAGAGCCGCTACGTCGTCGGCCTCAGCCACGAGCTGCGCACCCCGCTCAACGCCATCCTCGGCTACGCGCAGCTCCTGGAGCGCGACCCGTCGATCCCGGAGCGGCGGCGGCACAGCCTGCGGGTGATCCGGCGCAGCGGCGAGCACCTAGCCGGGCTGATCGAGGGGCTGCTCGACATCTCCAGGATCGAGGCCGGGCGCATCGACGTGCACCGCGACGAGGTGCGGCTCGGCGAGTTCCTGGAGCAGATCGTCAGCATGTTCCGACTGCAGGCCGAGGCGAAGGGCATCGGCTTCGTGTTCACGCGGCCGCAGTCGCTGCCCGGGCGCGTGGTCGCCGACGAGCGCCGGCTGCGCCAGGTGCTGATCAACCTGCTGTCCAACGCGCTGAAGTTCACCGCCGCGGGACAGGTGCGGCTCGGGCTGCTGTACCGCAACGAGGTGGCGGAGTTCGTCGTCGAGGACACCGGCATCGGCATCGCGACGGACGACCACGCGCGCATCTTCGAGCCGTTCCAGCGCATCGAGGACCCCGGCATGGCCACGGAGGGGGTGGGGCTCGGGCTGACGCTGACCCGGCTGCTGGTGCAGATCATGGGCGGCGAGATCACCCTGGACAGCGCGCCCGAGCGCGGCAGCCGGTTCCGGGTGCGGCTGATGCTCGCGACCGTGCACGCGGCGGCCTGGGGCGCCATGGCAGGGGCCGCCATGGCCGGGAGCGTCGGGGCCGGGGGGGGCGCGGCGGGGGATGTCGCGGCGGGGGGCATTGCGGCGGGAGGTGCCGCGGGGAGCGGCGCGCTGCAGGAGCGCCGGGTGGACGGCTACGAGGGCCGGCGGCGCGACATCGTGGTGGCCGACGACGACGCGGCGCACCGCGAACTGCTGGACGCGCTGCTGGTGCCGCTCGGCTTCGCGCTGCGCCACGCGGCGGACGGCGAGGCGTGCCTGCGGCTGGCGGAGGCGCGGATGCCCGACCTGTTCCTGATCGACATCGCCATGCCGGGGATGGGCGGGTGGGAGCTGGCGCGCCGTCTGCGCGCGGCGCCGGGGCCGCGCGCGCCGATCCTGGTGGTCTCCGCCAACGCCGGCGAGCTGCGCCAGCAGGCAGGGGCGGAGGGCGGCCATGACGCCATCCTGACCAAGCCGGTGTCGCTGGACGCGCTGCTGGACCGCATCGGGCGGATGCTCGGCGTGACGTGGCGCCTCGCGGCGGCGCCGCACCAAGCCCCCTCGCCCGGCGCCGCGGCGCTGACGCCGCGCCAGCTCGACGAGCTGCGCCAGCTCGCCGCGATCGGCTACGTGCGCGGCATCCACGCGCGCCTCGGCCTGCTGGAGCAGGAGAGCCCCGACGCCGCCGCCTGCGTCGCCCACCTGCGCGTCCTCGTGTCGGAGTTCCGCATGGACGAGTTCATGGCCACGCTCGACGCTGCGGGCGGGCCCTCGCCCGCGACAGACCTCTGGAGTGAGCGATGAAGCAAGCAAGGTTGAGGCTCTGCCTCAAACTCCGCCAAAGGCAGGCCTTTGGAATCCACTACTTAAGAGAAGCCGGTCCAGGGGGGGCTTCCCCCCTGGCGGGTCTGGGC
>CAXSES010000137.1:3634-7688 GCA_964236225.1 uncultured Acetobacteraceae bacterium | reverse complement strand
GGGTCCAGGGGCGAGGCTGGCCAAAGGTTCCGACGGCCCGCTTGGGCCGTTGGAAGGGCCAGACGAGGGGGCTCGCCCCTGGCGGGTCTGGGCGGAGCCTGCCAAAGGTTCCGACGACCTTCTTGGGTCGTCGGAATGGCAGGCGGAGGGGGAGCCCAGCCTTGCTTGCTGATGGGCCCGCGCGGGCCGCCGGTCCTCGCCTGCCGACAGGCGGGCGTCAGGCCTGCGGCATAAACCGCGACGCCGCCGGCGTTCCCGCTTCCGGAGCCGATCGTCCTTGAGCCGTCCACCCTGCGGCTGCACAATGCACCATGGGCACTCGGCGCATCGGCGTGGATTTCGGCGGCACCAAGATCGAGATCGCGGCTCTCGACGACGAGGGCGGGATCCTGTTCCGCCACCGCGTCCCCAACCCGGGCAGCTACGACGCCGCGATCCGCGCCGTGCAGGACCTGGTCGCGGGCGTGGACGCACGGCTCGGCCAGCAGGCCACGATCGGCGTCGGCATCCCGGGTTCGATCAGCGCCGGAACCGGACTGGTGAAGAACGCGAACTCCACTTGGCTGAACGGCAGGACCTTCGACCAGGATCTCGCGGCCGCGGTCGGGCGCGCGGTGCGGGTGGAGAACGACGCCAACTGCTTCGCCCTGTCCGAGGCGGTGGACGGCGCGGCGGAGGGCCTGCACGTCGTGTTCGGCGTGATCATCGGCACAGGATGCGGCGGCGGCATCGTCGTGGATGGCCGCGTGCTGACCGGGGCCAACAGCCTCTGCGGCGAGTGGGGCCACAATCCGCTGCCCTGGCCACGGGTGGAGGAGTTCCCGATGCCGGCCTGCTTCTGCGGCAACGTGGGATGCCTGGAACGCTTCGTCGCCGGGCCGTCGCTGGCCGAGGACTGCGACGGCCCGGGCCACCACGACGCCAGCTCGATTCCGGACCGCGCGCTCGGTGGTGATGCGACCGCCATCGCCGCCCTCTCCCGCCACGCCGACCGCCTCGCCCGCGGCCTGGCGCAGATCGTCAACCTCCTGGACCCCGACGCCATCGTGCTGGGGGGAGGCCTGTCCAACATGGATCACCTCTACGGGGAGCTGCCCCGCCTGCTGGCGCGCAATGTCATCAGCGACCAGATCCGGACCAGGATACTGCGCAACCGCCACGGCGACAGCTCCGGGGTGAGGGGCGCGGCATGGCTCTGGTCGAAGGAATCGCGGATCGCCTGAACCGGCGGGCGCCCACGCCGTTTGTCACACCGCCGGCCCGGCCGCGTCATACTCTGGCCATGGTTGCCCGGCAGTGTCGCGCCATCAAACGCTGGCAACGGAACGCGGTCATGGACGTGCTGCTCTCGGTCAGGAAGACATGCTGCTGCTGCGGTGCCCAGAGCACCCAGCCGATCTATGCCGGGTCGGCCTGCTTCAGCGAGGCAGACGCCCCGCTCGACGGCTCCGCCATCGCCGGCCGTCTGAACCGGGGCATGCAGATCTGCCAGGAGTGCGGCTACGCCGCTCCCAGCCTGGATGCCGCGCCCCGCGGGATGGGTCGGGGTGACATTCGCGTCGCCCTGGCGAGCGCGCCGTACCGGAACGCGCTGCGGCAACGCGATGCCACGGACGTGCGGCAGGCCTGTGCCACCCGCTGGCTCGCCTACGCCACCGCCTTCGAGGCAGTGCTCGCCCCGGAGCAGGCCGGCCTCGCCTGGGCCAACGCGGCCACCGAGCTGGAGCAGGCCCGCCTTCACCGTCTGGGGTCGTCCGAGAAGGCCAGCCAGCCCGACCCGGAGCAGGCGCAGGCCGCCCGCCGCAAGGCGATCGGCTACCTCGGCCAGGTGTTCGAGGCGGAGTTCGGTCCCGCCAGCGGCACCGCCACGCTGCCGGGCATGCGCCGCGCCCTGCGTCGCTGGCGGCTGGGAGAGAAGGCCTTCCGCCCGGTGCGCTGGTCGGCCGCAGACCACCTTGTGACCGACACCTCGCGCGACATGCGCTTCGAGCTTGCCTGCACACTGACCGACCTGCTGCGTCGCACCGGCGAGTTCGTGGCGGCACGTACCGTCGCCCTGCGCGCGCTCCACGCTGGACAGGTGCCCGGACATCTGGCGGCAACCCTGTCGTTCCAGCTCCGGCTCTGCCACGAGGCCGCCACCGGCAGCTTCCGCCAGCGTGACCTGGTGGACACCATCGTGGCATTCCCGGTCCATGCGGGCGTCGAGCACGCCGCACACGAGCCGGCGGAGGGCTATCCGGGTGGCCTGATCACCGCCGCATAGCCTGGTGGCCGACCTGGCCGTTCCAGGTCGGCCTCATCCTCAGCAATGTGGCGGTGACGCGGACTGGAACGTCTTCAGGGTCCCCGTCATCATGAACTCCCCGAAGTTCATGTGCAGTCCGTTGGCGACCCCGTTCTCGAAGTAGCGCATGCCGATCTCGTAGTCGGGCGTCTGGCCCCCGCCCGGCTTGTCACGGTCGAAGAACGAGATGTGCACGCGCCCCGACGGCAGCGCCGCCAGCTCGGGCCACACGACGTCCGTCTTCCCGCCCCAGTCCAGAACCGTGACGAAGGTGTCCTGCGCGCCGTCCGCTCCCGTGCCGTCGAACAACGGCAGGCTCAGGAACCTCTTGCCTCCTTCCGCCGCCGCCAGGATCGCCGCCGTGTGCGCCATCGGGAACACCGTGCCCGCCGGCAGCTTCATGGCCTTGGCAGCCGGCATCGTGTAGCTGACCGACCCTGCGCCTCCTGCCCGCTCAAGGCTCGCGGACCCGTCCAGTTTCTGGGTCACCGCGGTGTCCGTCGTCTGCTTCATGTGGAACTCCATGCGCAGCCCGTCCTTGGCCTCGAACGTGGCGTAGTCGGAGATCATCTGGATGTCCTGGCCGTCGCGGTTCGTGAGCGTGATCTGCAGGCGCTGGTTGGTGGCCCAACCAGTGCATGCGTCGTCTATGTCGTAGGTCATGGTGCCATGCGCACCGACGATGTTGCTGCTCTCTGACGATGCCGCCGGCTGGTCGCTGTCATAGGTCAGGCCATAGACCGCATGATGCGCTGCCAGCGGGGCAGCCAGCGCCCCTGACGAGCAGGACGCCAGCAGAATGAGGACAGAGGCGGACACGCGCATTCAGTTGATCTCCAACAGGTCCTGTCCCACATAGGCGCGCTGGTTCGGCCACGCCAGCACATGCCCCGGTCGGAGCCAGCCGTCACGGGCCCGGGGCCGCATCCGGATGCAAGGACCGACGATGAGCCAGCTCGAGGTCAGCCCGCTTCCCCTGCCCCTGTCCGCCAGCCGACTCTGGACGATGATGCGACGCGAGGCCGAGACCGCGGTCAGGCGCGATCCGCCGATGGCCCGGGCGATCGAGCAGGCGGTGCTCCGCCATGAGTCCCTGGCCGACGCCCTGGGGCACAGGCTGGCGCAGAAGCTCGGCGATTGCGATTTCTCGCGCGAGGAGATCATCGCCCTCAGCGAGGCGGCATTCGCCGCGGACCACGAGATCGTGGCGGCGATGGCCGCCGACCTCACGGCAATCCTCGACCGCGACCCGGCATGCCCCGACCACATCACGCCGTTCCTGTTCTTCAAGGGGTTCCAGGCGCTTCAGGCCTGCCGGATCAGCGGCTGGCTCTGGCGACAGCGGCGCGTCCACCTGGCGCACCTCCTGCAAAGCCGGATCTCGGAGGTGTTCGGCGTCGACATCCATCCAGCGGCCCGGCTGGGGCGCGGCATCCTGCTCGACCACGCGACCGGCGTCGTGATCGGCGAGACGGCAGTGGTGGAGGATGACGTCTCGATGCTGCAGGAAGTGACCCTCGGCGGCACCGGCAAGGAATGCGGCGACCGGCACCCCAAGATCCGCCGCGGCGTGCTGATCGGCGCGGGCGCCAAGATCCTCGGCAACATCGAGGTTGGCGAAGGCGCGAAGGTCGGCGCCGGGAGCATCGTACTGGCCGATGTCGCTCCCTACACCACAGTGGTGGGCGTGCCGGCACGCCCGATCGGCGTCGCCAGGCAGGGCCTGATGCCAGGCCTGACCATGGACCAGACCCTGCCTGCCGTCGA
>CAXSES010000137.1:0-3534 GCA_964236225.1 uncultured Acetobacteraceae bacterium | reverse complement strand
CGACTTCTCGATCTAGGCCCCGACTTCTCGATCTGAGCCCCGACGAGTTTCAATCCAGCCCCTTACAGGACCCTGGCAGCCTTCGGCAGGACACCGGCACGCCACGATCTGGGCCGGCGCGCAACCCTCTCGCAAGGCCGACCCGGAACGCTAGCCGCCCTCGGCCTTCTTCTTCAGGTTGTCGAGACCGACCTTGTAGACTCCCGCCACGGCCTTCTTCGCGGAGGCGTCATCCATCCCCGTGGGCGGGCTCGCGCCGGTGTCGGCACGCTCGAAGTTGCCGGTCCAGGTCACCTTGCTGCCGCTGCCGCTGCCCGGCATCACGGCGATCACCGACCTGTAGCTGCTGACCGGAAGCGTCTTCTTGTTGGCAGGGTCGTCGGTGATCTTGTAGGTGTAGCTCTGCTTGGCGGGGTCGTAGCTGACCAGTTGCTCGATCAGCTTCGGCCCGCCAAGATCCAGCGTTCGTACCGAACCGACCGTGTTGCCCTCGGTCGCGGTCGAGGACTTCACCGGCGGCACCCAGGTAAGGTCGCCGAAGTTCTCGATGATCCCCCACACCTTGGCGGGCGAAGCAGCGACGTCCACGCTCTGTGCCTCATGCAGCGGCTCGGCAGCCCGGGCTGCCGATGCGCAGACCCCCGCGAGCGTGGCAAGCGCCACACCCATCATTGCTCGTCTCTTCACTTGGATCTCCCCGGCTGCTTGTCAGCCGCAGCGAGGCTAGAAGCCCCCGCAATGACCAGCAAGCCACCTGCACAGCCCTCGCCGAAGCAAGGCTCGCCTAGTCGGCCGCCGCGGCGAAACCGCAGGCAAGCCGGGTGCGAACCGCCTCGCCGAAGCTCGCGAAGATCCGACGCGACACGGGATCGCTATCAAGGTCGTACTCCGGATGCCACTGCACGCCGGCAGCAAACGCATGGCCGCGCACCCGTACGGCCTCGATGGTGCCGTCCGATGCGCGCGCCTCGACCGCCAGCCGGTCCGCCAGTCGGTCTATGCCCTGGTCGTGCAGCGAGTTCACCGCAATCTGCCCGCATCCCGCCAGGTCGTGCAGCCAGCCGCCCGCGACCAGCGAGACGGCGTGCGCCTTGCCATGCCTCAGGCGCGCACTGGGCTGCTTGGGCGTCGAATGGTCGAGACGGCCTGGCAGATCCTGCAGGCGCTGATGCAGGCTGCCACCAAAGGCGACGTTGAGCTCCTGGAACCCGCGGCATATCGCCAGCAGGGGAATGCCACGCATCACGGCCTGACGAATCAGCGGCAGCGTCACCTGGTCGCGGCTGGCATCCTCCGGCGTCCCCTCGACATGCGGGGGTCCGCCATACAGATCTGGCGCCACGTTGGAGCGGCTGCCGGTCAGGATGATGCCGTCCAGCCTGTCCAGCAGCGTCGCGATGTCGGCAGCGCCGCCATTGGCCGGCACCAGCACCGAAACGCCCTCGACGACATCATCGACGGCGCGGATGTAAGTATCCGACGCCGCATGGTTCGCAACGCCATACGGACCGAAATCCTTCGAGCAGCAGGACACCCCGATGAGTGGTTTCATCATGCTCCTGATGTGGACGTCGCTGTCGCACCGGATTTCTGCCGCATCAGGCGGCCGCTCCATCCGAAATCCTGCACGCCAAACAGTCAAGGAAGCGTAACACAGGATGGCGGATCGATTTGCGGGAACCGCCAGGAAGGCATCGGGCAAGGCCGGCCCCGCCCGGAACCGCCAAAGGCTGCCTTCTTCAGGCAGGGCTCCAAATCCAATTAGCTGAGCTTCCCGTTGAGTAGCTGATCGAGGTAGTCCGGGGCCCATCCTGCGACTTTGCGTCGAAGTTTGATGGACTTCTTGTCCTTGGCGGCTCGGACGAGGTTGAGAGCGAAGTGGCGAACCACTGCCATGTTCCTGGCGCCAAACCCCTTTCGCAGCCGTGACTGGGCCTCCCTGAAGCCGACGTCGAGCACCCAATGCAGGCTGTTCTCAATGGCCCAGTGACCGCGCACGGCCTGGTGCGCCTTCAAGGCATCAGGCATCGCCGAGGACACGGAGGTGCGGGTCTCGTCATGGGTGGAGCCGCCGCGCTGGACGCGGGCATGGACACGGATCACGCAAGCCACGCCCGGCAGGCGCAGCTCGCCAGCGAAGCGGCGCTCGCCCGACAGCCAGTCGACTTCGCGCATCAGGCTCGTGGCGCGGCTCTCGATGCGGCCATGGCCCTTGTCGTGTTCGACATGGGTCTGGACGGCGCCGGGCGGGGCTGCGGCAAAGCAGGCCTCGACCTCGGCGCGCAGCGTGGGCTGGTTGGCCTTGACGGCCAGCAGATGGTCGGCGCCGGCGTCCCTGAGGGCGATCGCGATGGTGGCGTTGGTGGCGATGGCGTCGATCGAGACCAGCGCGCCGCGCAGGCCGTCGTTCTCGGCGAGCCGGGCCAGCAGCACCGGGATGGCCGTCAACTCGTTGGACTTGTCGGCCACCGCCTCCTGGCCGAGCACGAGGCGGCTGGTGGTGGCGAAAGCGGAGACGAGATGGATCGGGGCTGTGCCTGCGGCGCGGTCGTGGCTGCGCCGCGATGTCTTGCCGCAGGTGGCGACGAAGTCCGGGCGGTCGGGCCAGGTCTCGCGCACCCAGGCGGTGAAGGCGGCCGAGAACAGGGCGGGGTTGATGCGGTTCATCAGGATGGTGAGCCAGCGGCCGCCGGGAACGCCGTGCCTGTAGGGCAGATGGCGGCGCAGGAACGCCAGGTGGGCCTCGCCCCAGGCGGCGATGTGGTCGTTGTCGTCGCAGTCGGCCATCGTGGCGCAGACCACCAGCAGCAGGATCTCGGCAAGCGGGTGGGCGATCCGGCGGACGTCGCGCGGGTCGTCGATGACGGCGAAATGCTCGAGAAAGACACCAAGGCGGGATTTCTGCGCGACTTGGCTCTGCAACAACGACATGCGGGCGGCTCCGAATCGGGAGCACCCAGCGAGATCAGCCCAAACGCAAGATGTCATCCACTGTCACATGAGTTCGGAGCCCTGAGCCTCCCAAGACGGACCTTGCGGCGCAGGCGTCTTTCGCAGCGGGTTCGACGCCCTTGTGAGCGCAGCCCTGCCCGAGGCCGTGCGGGCGGTGGGCACGTCCATCGAGGTCTGGTTCCAGGACGAGGCCCGTGTGGGCCAGCAGGGAACCCTGACCCAGGTGTGGGCAGAGACAGGAAGCCGACCGCGTGCGCCCAAGGACCTGCGCCATGAGTGGGCCCGTCTGTTCGGGGCGGTGTGCGCCGAGAGCGGCGTGGGGGCCGCCCTGGTGACGCCGAGTTGCGACGCCGAGGCCATGACGCTGCACCTGGCCGAGATCAGCCGGGCCGTGGCCACGGGCGCGCATGCCGTTGTTGTCCTGGACGGTGCCGGATGGCACCAGACGGGCGGGCGCCTGAGGGTGCCCCGTAACATCAGCCTGCTGCACCTGCCGCCCTACAGCCCCGAGCTGAACCTGGTCGAGACCGTCTGGGAATACCTGCGTGCCAACACGCTCAGCAACAGCGTGTTCGACAGCTA
>CAXSES010000136.1:0-7758 GCA_964236225.1 uncultured Acetobacteraceae bacterium | reverse complement strand
GGCGCTCTCGTGGTGGTAGAGCATGGTGTGGCCGTCGTAGAGCACGCGCAGGCCGCGCGCGCGCAGTCGCAGGCAGAGATCGGTGTCGTTGAAGCCGATGGCGAAACTCTCGTCGAAGCCGCCGACGGAAAGGAACGCGGCGCGGCGGGTCATCAGGCAGGCGGCGGTGACGGCGGAGTAGTCGCGCACCGAGGTGAGCGCGCAGTTGACGCCGAGGTTGCGCCGGCCGGGTGCCTCCGGCGTGCCGCCGTCGAGCCAGACGTTGGCGAACTTGAAGGCGTGCTCTGCCGAGCCGTTGAAGCCAAGGATGACGCCGGCGTGCTGCACGCGGTGGTCGCCGTACATGAGCAGCGCGCCGACCGCGCCCACGTCGGGGCGCCGCGCCAGGCTGGCCATGCGGTCGATCCAGCCGGGCTGGGTGGCCTCGATGTCGTTGTTGAGGAACAGCACGAACTCCGCCCCTTCGCCGTGGGCGCGCACGGCGGCGTTGTTCATCGCCGCGTAGTTGAACGCCCCGGCGTAGGGCATCACGGTGTGGGTCTTGGCGAGCGCGCGGAGGTAGCGGCGCGAGGCGGGGTCGTCGGAGGCGTGGTCGATCACCACGATGCGCAGCCGGGAGAGGTCGGCGGTGCGCTCGATCGACTCGATGCAGGCGCGCACCAGCTCGTGGCGGTTCTTGGTGGGGATCACCACCAGCACGAGGCCGGGGGCGGCTGGCCAGTCGATGCGGAACTGGTTGAACCACACGCCGTCTGACACCCTGGCGCCCGGGCTGGTGCGGTCGAGGTGGGCCTGGATGGCGCCGCCCGTCGCGGCCATCACGTCGGCCTGCTTGCTGTGCCCGGTGCTGCCGGCGTGGGTGCGCCAGCGATAGAGCACGGCGGGGACGTGGACGACCTGGCGGGCGTGCTCTGTGGCGCGCAGGAAGAAGTCGACGTCGGCCGAGATCGCCATGCGCTCGTCCCAGCCGTTCATGCGGCGCGCGAGGTCGGTGCGGATGCACAGCATGTGCACGACGTAGGGATGCGACAGGTAGTAGTCGTGGCTGAAGGCGGGGCGGGCCCGCGGCTCGGTGATGGCGTCGATGCTCTCGTCGGTGAGCGCCTCGTCGGAATAGAGGAAGTCGGCGTCGGTTTGGATGATGGCGCGCAGGAGCTGCCACACCGCGTCCGGCTCCAGCGCGTCGTCGTGGTCGAGGAAGGCGACGTGGGCGTGGCGCGCCGCGCGCAGGCCGTAGTTGACGGCGCGCGCGATGCCGACGTTGTCCGTCGAGCGCAGCACGCGGATGCGCGGGTCGCGGGCGGCGGCGCGGGCCAGCAGAGGGGCGACGTGCGGCGCGGTGGAGCCGTCGTCGATGCAGATCAGCTCCCAGTGGTCGCACCACTGCGCCAGCACGCTGTTGATCGACTGCGCCAGCCATTCCGCGCGGGTGTCGAACACCGGCATCACCAGGCTGATGCCGTGGCCGCGGGCGGCGTGGTTCAGGCGGCGGCGCAGGCGGGCCAGGGTCGCGGGCGGGAGGCGCTCGCGGCGGCGCACGAAGCGCAGCAGGTTGGGGTTGGGCGTCACCGTCTTGGGCGAGCCGGGCAGGAAGTCGCCGGTGGCGACCACGCGCACCGCGACCGGCTGGCCGACGAGGGCGAGGAAGTGGGCGCCGAGGTCGATCTTGAAGGCGCAGTAGCCGCCGGCGATGCCTGCGTCGAGCAGGTCGCCGCGGAACTGCTCCGCGGTGGCGCGGCCGAGCACGCGATCGCCGGCGGCGACGGCCTCGACCACCACCTTGCGGTCGGGGTGGAGGTGGTCGAACGCCCAGCCATGCGCGGACAGGCCGTGGAACGTGTCGAAGCAGCCGACGATCGCAGGCGAGGGCAGCACCGTGACCGGGCTGCCGGTGAGGTGCAGCGCGGTGCCGGCGACCACCAGGCCGACGCGGCGCTCGCGTCTGTGCTCCGCGGGCAGCGCCAGCTCGACGCCGTGGTGGCCGTCGCCCACGCCGACGGCCAGCAGGTCGTGCCGCGCCCCGTCCGCCACCGTCGCGGCCACCACCTCGCCGTCGATCACCAGAGAGATCGCCAGGCGGCGGCCCGGGTCGGCGAGATCCATCGCCCAGCCTGCGATCCCGCCCGGGGCGAGGCCGTCCAGCATGCCGACGATCCCGACGGCGGCGGAGGCGACCTCCAGGCCCGCCGCGAGCGTCGTGCCGCCGATGCGCGGCGCCAGCAGCAGCGCGCCGTTGCGCGGCGGCAGCACGCCAAGCGGCAGTCGGAACCGGTAGGCGACGCCAGGCGCCGTCGTGTGGTCGGCGACGCCCGGCGCCGTCGTGTCCGCCTCGCGCGCGGCGACGCCGCTCGCCGCGATCCTGGTGCCGTCGAGCAGTTCGACGGCGATGTGGGGGGCCGCGTGCGCGGCGTCGGGGCCGTCGAGCGTGAAGCGGCCGGCGACGTGCAGGCCATCCAGGGCGAGGGCGCGCAGCGCGAGGCCGAAGCGGGGCCTGAGGTCGACTGGGCGCTCCAGCACGCTGCGTCCGTCGGCGAGGTCGATCACGTCGAGCCAGCACGGCAGCCGGTGCGCGGGCAGCCGCACGGCGAGAAGGGGCTGCGCCGGGTCGGCGGCGAGGGCGCCCTCGAACAATCCGTCCAGCAGCAGTCCCAGGGCCGCGCCGGCGTGGCGGGTCGGCGCGACGAGCACCACGCCGGCGGGCGGCACCGGGGCGGGCGGCGGGTTCGCCGCAGGTGTCCTGGGCGCAGGTGTCGCGGGCGCAGGTGTCGCGGGCGCTTGCGAGAGGGGCGCTGGCGGGACGCGCGACGGGGTGGCGCGCGACGGGGCGGGTGGCGCCGGGGGGGATGGAGTCGGGCCGGGCCGTCGTGTCGGGCCCGGGGCAGGGTCGGGGAGGATCGCGGGGGCCGGACGCGCGGGGGCGCGGCGCCCGGGCTTGGTTGGGGCACGCGCCATGGTCGCCTCCGGGTGTTCGCGCCGGCCGGGCGGGGCCTCGCGTTCCGCAAGCCTAGGGCGGGTCGTCGCGGGCGGCAAAGCCCCGGCTCCCCGGCGTCGCCCGGGGCCCGGCGAGGTCGCGCCCTGCCGCGGCATTGGATCAAGCCGGGGCGGGCGCGCAACCAGGCCGTGCGACGGACGGAAACGCTTCGTCAATCTTGACGTGCGACAAGGAAGCGGTCGCGGACCCGTGCATCTGGCCGCCGGCCGTGCCACCGTGCGGGTTGCCGCCTGGCGGACGGGCTGGCACCTTGCCGGCCCGCGAGGCAGGCACCCAGGGACGGGACGCGACACATGCGGATTTTGCTCACCGGCGGTTGCGGGTTCATCGGGTCAGCGGTGATCCGCCACCTGATCCGCGACACGGCGCACGACGTGGTCAACGTCGACAAGATGACCTACGCGGCGTCGGAGGACGCGCTGGAGGCGGCGCGCCACGACCCGCGCCACGTCCTGGTGCGCGCCGACATCTGCGACGCGGCGGCGATGTCGGCGGCGTTCGAGGCGCACCAGCCGGACGTCGTGATGCACCTCGCGGCGGAGAGCCACGTGGACCGCTCGATCGACGGGCCTGCGGACTTCATCCACACCAACGTGGTCGGCACCTTCGTGCTTCTGGAGGCGGCGCGGCGCTACTGGTCGGGCCTCGCCCCCGGGCGCCGCGCGGCGTTTCGCTTCCACCACATCTCGACGGACGAGGTTTTCGGCGCGCTCGAGGACAACGACCCGCCGTTCACCGAGGCCACGCCCTACGACCCGCGCAGCCCGTACTCAGCGAGCAAGGCGTCGTCGGACCATCTGGTGCGGGCGTGGCAGCACACTTACGGGCTGCCGACCTTCGTGAGCAACACCACGAACAACTACGGCCCCTGGCAGTTCCCGGAGAAGCTGATCCCCCTGGTCACGCTCAACGCCCTGGAGGGCAAGGAGCTGCCGGTGTACGGCGACGGGCTGAACACCCGCGACTGGCTGTACGTCGACGACCACGCGGAGGCGCTGGTGCGGGTGCTGGAGCGCGGCGAGCCGGGCGGGACCTACGCGATCGGCGCCCGCCAGCCGCGCTCCAACCTCGACGTGGTGCGCGCGATCTGCGCCGAGCTGGACCGCCGCGTGCCGGACCCGGACGGGGCGCGCGAGCGGCTGATCCGCTTCGTCGCCGACCGGCCCGGCCACGACCACCGCTACGAGATCGACCCGTCGCGCGCCGAGGCCGCGATCGAGTGGACAGCGCCGCACGATTTCGAGCGTGGTCTTGCGCGCACCATCGGCTGGTACCTGGACAATCGCGCCTGGTGGGAGCGCATCCGCGGCGGGCGCTACGGCGGCCAGCGCCTCGGCACGGCGGCCTGAGATGGTCGCCCCCGTCCCCGACTGCCCGATGAAGGGCATCGTGCTCGCCGGCGGCTCCGGCACCCGGCTGCACCCGATGACGCTGGCGGCGAGCAAGCAATTGCTGCCGGTGTACGACAAGCCGATGATCTACTACCCGTTGTCGACGCTGATGCTGTCCGGCATCCGCGACATCATGGTCATCTCCACGCCCGTCGACCTGCCGCAGTTCCGCCGCCTGCTCGGCGATGGGTCGCGCTTCGGCTGCCGCTTCGCCTACCGCGAGCAGCCGACGCCGGACGGGCTGGCGCAGGCGTTCCTGATCGCCGACGACTGGCTGGGCGGCCAGCCCTGCGCGCTGGCGCTCGGCGACAACATCATCTTCGGCGACCATCTCAGCGTCATGCTGCAGGGCGCCACCCACCGGTCGGAGGGCGCCACGGTGTTCGCCTACCAGGTGCGCGACCCGGAGCGCTACGGCGTGGTCTCGTTCGACCCGGACGGCCGGGCGCGCGAGATCGTCGAGAAGCCGGCGGCGCCGCTGTCGAACTGGGCGGTGACCGGGCTGTACTACTACGACGCGCGCGTCACCGAGCTGGCGCGCTCGATCAGGCCTTCGCCGCGCGGCGAGCTGGAGATCACCGACCTCAACCGGCTCTACCTGGAGGAGGGCAGCCTGCGGGTGGAGAAGCTCGGGCGCGGCTGCGCCTGGCTCGACGCAGGGACGCCGGACAGCCTGCTGCAGGCCTCGACCTTCGTGCAGACCATCCAGTCGCGCCAGGGCATGCTGGTCGGCTGTCCCGAGGAGGTCGCCTACCGCATGGGCTTCATCGACGCCGACGCCCTGCGCGCGCAGGCGATGAAGCTCAGCAAGACCGATCTCGGGCGGCTGCTTCTGGAACTGGCGGACGGCGTTCACGCTTGAACCTCGCAGGGCAGGAGGCGGGCGGCGCGCGACCCTTTGCGCGGCCTGCCGAGCCTGTTCGCTGGGACCTGACCGCCGATGATGGAGCTGCGCGCATGAAGGCTGAACGGCTCGAGATTCCCGAGATCATCCTCGTGACCCCGCCGCGCTTCGGCGATGCGCGCGGCTTCTTTTCCGAGACCTTCAACGCGGCCCGCTTCGCCGAGGCCGGGATCGAGGCGCCGTTCGTGCAGGACAACCAGAGCCTGTCGCGAAGCCGCGGCGTGGTGCGCGGCCTGCACTGCCAGTTGCCGCCCTTCGCGCAGGGCAAGCTGGTCCGCTGCCTGCGCGGCGCGATCTGGGACGTGGCCGTGGATGCGCGCACCGGCTCGCCCACCTACGGGCGCTGGGTGGCCGCCGAGATCTCCGCGGAGAACGGCACGCAGATCTGGGTGCCGCCCGGCTTCCTGCACGGCTTCTGCACCACCCAGCCCGACACCGAGGTGCTGTACAAAGTCACCGCGCCCTATGACAAGGCCTCGGAGCGTGGCGTGATCTGGAACGACCCAGGGCTGGCGCTGCCCTGGCCGGTGGACGCGGCGGAGGCGGTGCTGTCGGACAAGGACGTCGTGCTGCCCGGCTTCGCCGAGGCGCGCGGCTGGTTCGGCGCATGAGCGGCGGCCACCCGGCCGCCGGTGCCATGCTGGTGACTGGCGGCGCCGGGCAGCTCGCGATGGCCCTGGAACGCGCGGCGACGCTGCGCCATCGCGCGGTGCGGCGCGTCGGCCGGCCAGGGTTCGATTTCGATCATCCGGAGACGGTCGCCGCCACCTTCGCGCAGGTCCGGCCGTCGCTGGTGGTCAACGCCGCCGCCTGGACCGCCGTGGATCTCGCCGAGACCAACCAGGCGGCGGCGTCGCGCGCCAACGCCGAGGGTCCGGCGCTGCTCGCCCGCCTCTGCGCGTCGGCCGGGGTGCCGATGATCCACGTGTCCACGGACTACGTGTTCGACGGCGCCAAGGGCGCGCCCTACGTCGAGACCGACCCGACCAGCCCGACCGGGGTGTACGGCGCCACCAAGCTCGCCGGCGAGGCGGCGGTGCTCGCGGCCAACCCGCGCAGCCTCGTGCTGCGCACCTCCTGGGTCTACTCGCCCAGCGGCAAGAATTTCGTGCGCACCATGCTCGGCGCCGCCCTGAAGACCTCGACGCTGCGCGTTGTCTCCGACCAGCAGGGCTGCCCGACCTCGGCCGACGACCTGGCCGAGGCGATCCTGGCGGTGGCGGCGCGGATCGACGCGGGCTGGCAGGACGGCTGGCACGGCGTGTTCCACGCGGCAGGGGAGGGCGCGACCACCTGGCACGGGCTCGCGGTCGCGACGTTCGAGGAGGCGGCGCGCCACGGCCGCGCCCTGCCGGTCGTGGCGCCGATCCTGACGAAGGACTGGCCGACTCCGGCACGCCGTCCGGCGGATTCCCGCCTCGACTGCGCCCGTCTGGCGGCGGTGTTCGGCGCGCGGCTGCCGCCCTGGCGTGACGGCCTCGCGCGCACGGTGGACACGCTGCTGGCCGAAGGCGCCTCCGCTGCCTGACTGGCTGCAGATGACCCGCGATGCCTCCCCGGTCGCGATCCTGCTCTCCACCTACAACGGCGAGCGCTTCCTGCGCGAGCAGCTCGACAGCCTGCTGTCCCAGTCCCACACCGCCTGGACGCTGTTCTGGCGCGACGACGGCTCCTCCGACGGCACGGTCGGGATCATGGAGGCGTTCGGGCGCGGCCCTGGGCGCGGGCACTGCGTCGCGCTGAACGACGCGCGGGGGCACCTGGGCGCCACCGCGAGCTTCCTCGCCCTGCTGCGCCGTGCGCCGCGGGAGGCCAACGTGGCCTTCGCCGACCAGGACGACGTCTGGATGCCGCACAAGCTCACCCGCGGCCTCGACGGCCTGCGCACCGCCGGCGACGACCGCCCCGCGCTCTACTTCGCCCGGCAGGTGCTGGTGGACGAGCGTCTGGAGCGGCTCGGCCTGTCGTTCCGGCTGCGCCGCCCGCCCGATTTCCTCGCCTCGCTGACGCAGAACGTGGCGACGGGCTGCACGATGATGCTCAACCCCCACGCCGCCGGGCTGGTGGCGCGCTCGCGCGCGCCGCTGGCCACGCTGCACGACTGGTGGAGCTACCTGCTGGTCGCCGCCGCGGACGGAAGGCTGGTGGTCGACGACACGCCGGTGGTGCTCTACCGGCAGCACGGGTCGAACGCGGTGGGCGCGCCGCTCTCGCTCACCCGGCGCGGCCTGGCGGCGCTGCGGCGCGGCCCCGACGTGTTCATGGGCGTCTTCCGCAGCCACCTCACGACGTTGCTGGAACAGCCCGAGCTGCTCAGCCCGCAGGCGAGGCGCGACGTCGAGCTGATCGTGGGCGCGATGCACGGCGGGCCGGGGCACAGGCTGCGGGCGCTGCGGCTCAAGGGGCTGCGCCGGCAGACCTGGCAGGAGACGCTGCTGTTCCGGTGCTGGTTCCTGATCGGCTGAGCGGGG
>CAXSES010000135.1:0-7826 GCA_964236225.1 uncultured Acetobacteraceae bacterium | reverse complement strand
GGCGGCCAGCCCGTCCCCGCCCAGCAGGCCGACGGCCTCTGGCTCGCCCACTTCCCAGAGCGACACCCGCTCCAGCTCATCACCAAGGCCGTCATCGGCCGCCTCAAGGTTCTCGCCGGCGGCGAGCAGGTCGAGCGCCTCGGCTTCTCCGCCCATTACACCCGCTTCCTGGAGACCATGCGCGACAGCCCGCAGGACCTGCTGCGCAACCCCGCCCTGATGGGCAGCCTCAACCCCGGCGTCGCGCTGGTCGACGACCCGATGGACTACGCCGGCAGCCCGCTCACCCTCACCCAGGCGAACGACCCCACGATGCGCGCCATCCGCTTCTTCTGCGCCGCCGCCGAGCAGGTCGCACGGCGGCACGGGCGGCTGCTGGACGAGAACGCCTCGCTGCGGGCCCAGACGCAGTTCTGGAACGCGGAGTTCTTGCGGATTACGTGACGCAAGGGAAGCAAGGCTGGGCTCTGCCCAGACCCGCCAGGGGCGAGCCGCCCCTGGACCGGCGTGACTTCAGCCCGATGGCCGGTCGGAACAACCGCATTACAAGAACGAACAAGGTGATTGCGGATCGGCGACTTCCCGGCGGTGTCCACGGCCTGAGCGCCGCAGTGCTGGACTGGCGGTCGGCTCCGGAGCTTGGTTGCCTGACCCCTGACGGGAGGGCTCGCGAAACCCGCGACATGGCTTCTCAACGCAAGCTTGTATCACAACCCTGCTTGAGCTTCCCTGCAATGGACTGTCCGACGGGTGGGCAACGCGAATGACGTCTAAGCCGACCGGGAGCATCATGCTGACCTCGAAGCTCTGCTGCTATGCTGACTTCCAGACTGAATGGTACATGCGTCAGGCCGAGGAACTTGGCCTTGAGCCTGACATCAAGAACACGGCGCCCGAGCAACGGAACATTCACCGCAAGGCCTGGGAATGGTGCGCGATTACCGAGGCGCTCCACCAGCGGGGTATGCTTGAGGCCGGGCGGAATGGTCTTGGATTTGCGGTCGGGACCGAACCGCTGGCATCCGCGTTCGCCGCACGGGGTGTGTCGGTCCTGGGCACTGACCTTGCTTCCGATCAGGCAGGCTGGAGCGGCACGAACGAACACGCGGCGTCACTGGAAGCGCTGTACCATGCACAAATTGTGAGACGCGAAATCTTCGACGCCAACGTCCGGTTCATGCCTGTGGACATGCGCGACATTTCCGGCCTGCCCGGACAAGGCTTTGACTTCGTCTGGAGCTCATGCTCGTTCGAGCACCTCGGAACCCTGGAAGCCGGCCTCCGGTTCGTCATGGATGCCATGCGCCTCGTGAAGCCCGGTGGCTTCGCCGTGCATACCACTGAGTACAATGTCTCTTCGAACGAAACGACCATCGAGTCCGGCAGCAGTGTCATCTACCGTCGGAAGGACATTGAGGCACTTGGTTTTGCATTGAGGGGTATTGGATGTGGTCTGGAGCAAGTCGACTTCAGCGCCGGACTTGACCCCGAGGATTTTGCATTTGACTTCTCACCCTACTATCATAACGGTCGATATCACATCAAGCTTCTACTCGGAAACCACGTCTCGACATCGGTACTACTTGTAATCAGGAAAGGCATATCGCCCCCGGCCGAGGTCAGCGGCGCCATTCCAAACCCGTTCCGACAGTCTACTCCGATTTAAGGTGCCAAGCCGGACAACGTTCGGTTTGAGAAAGTCCCGCCGCCACTCTGACGCAAGCGGCCGAGAAAGTACCGCAAGAAGCGGCCTTCACCGAAATGACGTCGACCGCACCTGGAATCCGCTCTGCACAGGCATTAGAAATTATAACCGCAACCCCGCAGTTACCGGCTCCGCCATAGATCGATGGTGTCCGTCCACGCCTGCAAGCCCATCCCATCGGGCACGCCACAGACCGTGGGTCGCGAGCGAACGGAGCATCCTCTCGCCAAAATCCCCCTCAATGCCCCGCGTTCTCCCCCGAGAAGTCCGGCGCCGCCAGCCCGCTCGCCTCCAGTTGCTCCACCAGCGCCCCCTTCAGCCGCTCCAGCCCCTCGTCGCTCGTCGCCTCGCACCGCGCCACCAGCACCGCCTGCGTGTTCGACGCCCGCAGCAGCCACCATCCGTCCGGCGTCGCCACCCTGACGCCGTCGATGTCCGATACGCTCGCCCCGCTCGCCCGCAGCCGCCCCGCCACCTCCTCGATCACCGCGAACTTGCGCTGATCGTCACAATCGAAGCGCAGCTCCGGCGTGTTGACCACGTGCGGCAGCGCCTCGCGCACTGCCGACAGCTTGCCCGCCATCCGCGCCACGATCCCAAGCACCCGCACGCCCGCGTACAGCGCGTCGTCGAACCCGTACCACTTGTCCGCAAAGAAGATGTGCCCCGACATCTCCCCGGCCAGCGGACTGCCAAGCTCCGCCATCTTCGACTTGATCAGGCTGTGCCCTGTCTTCCACATCACCGGCTTGCCGCCCGCCCGCGTGATCTCGTCGAACAGCACCTGGCTCGCCTTCACGTCCGCGATGATCGTGGCGCCGGGATGCTCGCGCAGCACGTCGCGCCCCAGCAGCACGAGCAGCTGGTCGCCCGCGAAGATGCCCCCCTTGTCGTCCACCACCCCGATGCGATCCGCGTCCCCGTCGAACGCGATGCCGATATCCGCCCCATGCTCCGCCACCGCGTCGATCAGTTGCACGAGGTTCTTCGCGACCGTGGGGTCCGGATGGTGCGCCGGGAAGGTGCCGTCGATGCGCCCGTTCAGCACGACATGCGTGCCAGGCAGCACCGCGACCAGCCGCTCCAGCATCTCGCCGGCCGCCCCGTTGCCGTTGTCCCAGACCACGCGCAGCCTGCGGTCGCCGCCGTCCCAGTCCGCGATCAGCCGCGCGATGTACTCGCGCGTCACGTCCACCCGCCGGTCCGACCCCTCCCCCGCGACCACGTCGCCGGCCGCCGCCATCGCGCCGATCTCCTGGATGCGCGCCCCGAAGAACGGCTTGCGCGCCAGCATCATCTTGAACCCGTTGTAGTCCGGCGGGTTGTGGCTCCCCGTGACCATCACCGCGCCGTCCGTCTCCAGCGTGGTCGAGGCGAAGTACAGCAGCGGCGTCGGCCCGAGACCCACCCGCAGCACCTCCATCCCCGCGTCCCGCAGCCCCTCCACCAGCGGCGGCTCCAGGTCGGGCGAGGACAGCCGCCCGTCATACCCGACCGCCACGGTCCTCCCCCCGTTGCGCGCGACGATGGTGCCGAAGCACCGCCCGATCGCGTAGGCGTCCGCAGGGTGCAGCGTGCGCCCGACCACGCCGCGTATGTCGTACTCGCGCAGCGTCGTGGGGTCGAAATCGTGGGTGAACGGCGCGCTCTGGGCCATGCTCAGCACTCGCAATACTGTTTGAGGAAGTCGCGCACCGCCGGCGCCAGGTCCGGCCGCTTCAGCGCGAAGGCGAGCTGCGCCTCCAGGAATCCGACCTTGTCGCCGCAGTCGAAGCGCCGCCCCTCGTAGCGCAGTCCGTGGAACGGCCCGTGGCCGATCATGCGCGCCATCGCGTCGGTGAGCTGCACCTCGTTGCCCGCGCCGCGCTCCATGCGCGCCAGGTGCTCCATCACGTCCGCTGTGAGCACGTAGCGCCCGATGATCGACAGGTTCGACGGCGCGTCCGCTGGCAGCGGCTTCTCCACCAGCCCGGTGACCTCGACCAGCCGCCCGTCATCGGCCCCTATGCGCAGGATGCCGTAGCGGTTGGTGTGCTCCGGCGGCACCTCGCTCACCGCGACCACGCTGCCCCCGGTCGCCTCGTAGGCGTCCGCGAGTTGCTGCAGGCACGGCGTCTCCGACAGCACCAGGTCGTCGGGCAGCAGGATCGCGAACGGGTCGTCGCCGATGAACGCGCGCGCGCACCAGATCGCGTGCCCCAGCCCCAGCGGCTCCTGCTGCCTGACCGTGACCACGGACCCGGGCGGCATCTGCTGCCCCCGCAGCATCGCGAGCGCATCGTCCTTGCCGCGCTCCTTGAGCGTCGCCTCCAGTTCGTAGGCCACGTCGAAATGCTCGACCAGCGCCATCTTGCCGCGCCCGGTGATCATGCAGAACTGCTCGATCCCGGCCGCCCGCGCCTCCTCGACCGCATACTGGATCAGCGGCTTGTCGACGACCGGCAGCATCTCCTTGGCCATCGCCTTGGTCGCCGGCAGGAAGCGCGTGCCGAGCCCTGCGACGGGCAGCACGGCCTTGCGCAGCTTCTTCATGCCTGACGGAATCCCCCTGCTGCGCCCGTGCCGCTCGCCGGACGGGTCTCGTTGCTCATGGCCTGGAACAGGTGACATGCCGCAAGGCGCGCGGCAAGGAAAGGCAGCGCGTCAGCACTCGGCCCGGCAAGGCGGCAAGCAAGGCTGGGCTCTGCCCAGACCCGCCAGGGCGAGCCGCCCTGGACCGGCGCAACCTGAGGAAGGCTGGTCCAGGGGTGGCTCGCGACCGGCGGGGTTCAAGGCCCGTGTCGCAAGTCGGGGGCCTCGACCTTGCTGGCTTGCTCACAGCCCACCCATGCCAGGCTCCGCAACGGCCGCCAGCGTCCGGGCCGCGCCGCGCTCCTGATCCGCGTCCGGCCCCGGCGGCAAGTCCTCCTCGCCCTCGTCCCCGCCGGTCGCCTCCCCCTGCGAGGCGGCAGGGTGCGGCCTGGAGGCGAGCGGGCCGCTGAGACCGCCCTGCGCCTGCAGCGCCGCCAGCGCGGTCATGTTGACGATGCCGCGCGCCGTGACCGTGGGCACCAGCACGTGCAGCGGCCGCGACAGCCCGAGCAGCAGCGGCCCCACCGGCAGCGCCTCGCTGGCCGCCTTGAGCAGGGTGACGCTGATGTTGGCGGCGTCGAGGTTGGGCATGATCAGAAGGTTGGCCACTCCCGACAGCCGGCTGTCCGGCACCGCGCGGTCGCGCAGCGCCTCGGAGAGCGCGGCGTCGGCGTGCATCTCGCCATCCACCTCCAGCCCCGGTTCTGCGGCGCGGATCAGCGCGAGCGCGCGGCGCATCTTGCGCGACGTGGCGGAGGCCGAGCTGCCGAACGAGGAGTGCGACAGCATCGCGACCTTGGGCGCCACGCCGAAGCTGCGCACCGTCGCGGCGGCGAGCATCGTCATCTCTGCGACCTCCTCGGCGGTGGGGTCGAGGGTGACGTGGGTGTCGCAGAAGAACAGCGCGCCCGCCTGCAGGATCAGGCAGGACAGCCCGTACAGCTTGGTGGTGCCGCCTGCCCGCGGGATCACCGGCTGCACGTAGCGGAGCTGGCGCGTCCAGTCGCCGGTGCCGCCGACCAGCGCCGCGTCGGCCAGGCCCGCCTCCAGCAGCATCGACGCCGCGACGGTGGGCCGGGTGCGCAGCAGGCGCTCGGCGATGTCTGGCGGCGTCCCGCGGCGGCCGACGAGGCCGCGGTAGCGCTCCACCAGCGGCGCGAACACGTCGTGATCGCTCGCCGGGTCAAGCACGCGCACGCTCTCGTCGAGGTCGAGCCGCAGCCCCATCTCGCTCACCTTCTGCGCGATCACCTCTCGCCTGCCGAGCAGGATCGGCTCCGCGAGCTGGTCGTCCACCACCGTCTGCACCGCGCGCAGCACCCGAGGGTCCTCGCCCTCCGCGTACACCACGCGCTGCGAGCGCCCGGTCCGCGCCGCCTCGAACACCGGGCGCATGAGCTGCCCGGAGCGGAACACGAACAGCTCCAGCTCCTCGCGATATGCCGCGAAGTCGGTGATCGGCTTCTCCGCCACCCCGCTGGCCATCGCGGCGCGCGCCACGGCGGGGGCTATCTGCAGGATCAGCCTCGGGTCGAACGGCTTGGGGATGATGTACTCCGGCCCGAACACCGGCGCCGCCCCGCCATACGCCGCAACCACCACCTCCGACGCCTCCGCCCGCGCCAGCGAGGCGATCGCCTCCACCGCCGCGATCTTCATCGCCTCGTTGATCGTGGTCGCGTGCACGTCCAGCGCGCCCCTGAAGATGAACGGGAAGCACAGCACGTTGTTGACCTGGTTCGGGTAGTCGCTGCGCCCCGTCGCCACGATCGCGTCCGGCCGCGCCGCCCGCACAGCCTCGGGCAGTATCTCCGGCTCCGGGTTCGCCAGCGCCAGGATCAGCGGCCGCGGCGCGAAATGATGCAGCCACTCCGCCTTCAGCACCCGCGGGGCCGACAGCCCCATGAACACGTCGGCGCCGTCCAGCACCTCCTCCAGCGTGCGCGCGGGCGTGTCGCGTGCGTAGCGCGCCATGTTCGGCGGCATCTCTGCGTCGCGCCCCGCGTACACGACGCCGGCCACGTCGGTGAGCGTGACGTTCTGCGGGCGCAACCCCATCGACACCAGCAGGTCGACGCAGGCCAGCGCCGCCGCCCCCGCCCCCGACGTCACGACCCTGACCTCGCCGAGCGACTTCTGCTGCAAGACCAGCCCGTTGCGCACCGCGGCCGCGACGATGATCGCGGTGCCGTGCTGGTCGTCGTGGAACACCGGGATGCGCATGCGCTCGCGCAGCGCCCTCTCGATCGCGAAGCACTCCGGCGCCTTGATGTCCTCGAGGTTGATCGCCCCGAAGGTCGGCTCCAGGGCGGCGACCACCTCGATGAACCGCTCGGGGTCCTCCGCGTCGACCTCGATGTCGAACACGTCGATGCCCGCGAACTTCTTGAAGAGCACCGCCTTGCCCTCCATCACCGGCTTGGACGCGAGCGGCCCGATGTTGCCCAGGCCGAGGACCGCCGTCCCGTTGGTGATCACCGCCACCAGGTTGCCGCGCGCCGTGTACTCGCGCGCCTTGGACACGTCGTCGCGTATCTCCAGGCACGCCGCCGCCACTCCCGGAGAATACGCCAACGCGAGGTCGCGCTGCGTCGCCATGCGCTTGGTCGGCTCGACCGTGAGCTTGCCCGGCCTCGGCAGCCGGTGGTAGTCCAGCGCCGCCTTGCGGAAGTCCTCGTCCATCGCCGTGCTCTCCTCGCCGGCCCAGCGGCCCTGGCGTACAGCCCCGACGATGCCCCGGTAATCGCCCTGCCGGGAAGCCGCGATCTCGCAGGGCGGGCGCCCTGCCCACGGGGCGGCCGAAAGGAAGCAAGACCAGGGGCTCTGCCTGCTTCTCCGCCCACGCCCGCCATCACGGCGGCCTTGCGCGCCCCTGCGCCCTGGCACCATCCTGCCTCTTCCAACCCCGGGACAGGGATCGTGATCCGACTTCTCTTTCGCGGCGTTGCGACCTGCCTCGGGCTGCTGCCCTGCGCGACCGCGCTGGCGGACCCGTCTGCCGCGTCAGGCCGGCTTCGTGTCCCCCGCTTCGAGGACTTCCCGGCCGGCGCGGTCTTCACCGGCGCGAATCGCCTGCTGCTGCTGGATGCGGAGGACCGGCTGTTCCGGACGAGGCTGAGGATTGCGGCCCGCCAGAAGCCCGACTTCGCGGGCCACTACGTCGTGGCGAGATGGGGTTGCGGGGCCACCTGCCAGTCCGTGGCGATCATCGACGCGCAATCGGGCAGGGTGACCTGGGCGCCCGGCTCCATATGCTGCTGGCATGACGACGACGATGCCTTCGAGCCGGTGCGGTATCGGATCGGCAGCAGCCTTTTCGTCCTCACCGGCCTCAGGAACGAGAAGGAAGGCGACGACGGAGTCCACTACTACAGGATCGAAGGCTCCCGGTTCATCCACCTGAAGGATGTCCCGGCGGCAGCGCGTCCCTGAGCCTGCCTGGCGCCCTCACCCGAGGGCCGGATATGCGGTCGAGAAGACTCGAACTTCCACAGGGTTTCCCCCACAAGCACCTCAAGCTTGCGCGTCTACCATTTCGCCACGACCGCAC
>CAXSES010000134.1:0-7831 GCA_964236225.1 uncultured Acetobacteraceae bacterium | reverse complement strand
AGTCTTCGGCGGAGTCCGGAGGCAGGGCCGCTGGCCTTTCTGGAGCCTGTCCAGAGGGATGGATCACTCCCCATCGGAGCCCAGACGTCGATCGATTCGCACGGCGACGTGGTTCTTGCTGCGGCCGATACGGGCGTCGAACAGCGGTGTCGTGCCGCATCGCAACTGTACCGGCGAACCTGGCTGAGTATCCAGAGTGATGTGGTCGCCGACTTTGAGCGAGACGACGTCGGTCAGCCGCATCTGCTGCTCGGCCAGCACGACGTCGAGCGCGATGTCGGTCTTGCGGAGCTCCTCGCTCAGATGGGTCTCCCAGATCGGGTCGCGGCCGAACTTCTCGCCGATGAACTGCTGCAGCAGCAACTCGCGCACCGGTTCCAGCGTGGCGTAGGGCAGCAACAGCTCGATGCGGCCGCGCCGATCCTCCATCTCCACGTCGATGCGGACCAGGATCGTGGCGTTGGACTGGCGCGAGATGGTGGCGAAACGGGGATTGGTCTCCAGGCGCTCGAACCGGAAGTTGACGGCGCAGACCGGATCGAAGCTGCTGGACAGGTCATCGAGCACCACGCGGATCAGTCGCTCCACCAGCGACCGCTCGATGGTGGTGTAGGGGCGGCCATCGACCTTCATCGGCGTGGTGAAGGAACGCCCGCCGAGCAGAACGTCGACGATGGAGTAGATCATCGAGGAGTCGACGAACAGCAGGCCGTGGTTGTCCCATTCCTCGGCCTTGAACACGGCGAGCATGCAGGGCAGCGGGATGGAGTTGAGATAGTCGCCAAAGCGCAGCGACGTCACGCTGCTGACGGAGACCTCGACGTTGTCGCCGGTGAAGTTGCGCAGGGAGGTGGACATGATCCGCGCCAGGCGGTCGAACACGATCTCCAGCATCGGCAGGCGTTCGTGGTTGACCAGGCCGGCATCGATGATGCGCTGCATGCAGCAGCTTCCCTCGACCTCGCCGCCCGGACCGTCGAAGCCGAGCAGGCTGTCGATCTCGTCCTGGTTGAGGACCTGCGCGGCCTGCGCGGGCGCCTCCGCCTCGGCTGCCCAGCTTGCCGCCAGGTCATCCGCCTCCGCCTCTGCCGCCCAGCTTGCCGCCAAGTCGTCATCGCTTCCCGTGCCGCTCATCGGCGGTCCTCAGAAATCGGCGAGCAGAAGGTCGATCTCCGCCTGCGCCATGGCATCCGCGGGAAGCTGCGGGCCGTTGAGCAGGCTGGCGTCGTCCGGCACGGCCGGCTGCGACGTCGGATTGCAGAACGCGCAGCGAATGTTGCCCACCTTGGCCTCAATCGCCTGAAGGGTCGAGACGATCTTGGCGATGCGCTGTCCGGTGATATCCTGGAAGCTGCAGGCCTCGTAGATGCGCATGGTCATCTCCTGCACCTTGTGCGACGGGCCGTCTTCCAGCGTCTCCGCGAGGGTATCAAGCACCTCGCAGCTCTCCAGGATCGTCTCGGTGGCCGCGGCCGTGTGGGTGACGATCGCGTCCAGCTCGTCGGTGGCGCAGGGGATGTGGGTGCGGGCGATGTCGTCCACCGGCAGACTGGCGACCTCCTGACGCATCTGGGCGATGGAGCGGTCCAGCTCCTCGATCTCGGCAAGCAGGTCGTGCTCGCGCCTGGCTTGGCCCGCGAGGACAAGGACGTGGCACGCAAGCTCGGCCAGGCCCGAGCCGGGATGCGTCGGCGCCAGCTCCTGGAGCCGTGCGGCAATCTCGGTGGCGTCACGCATGGAGCACTTTCTCGATCTTCTCCTTCAGCGTCTCAGCGCTGAACGGCTTGACGATGTAGTTCGACACCCCGGCCTGCTTGGCGGCGATGACGTTCTCGGTCTTGCTCTCCGCGGTCACCATGATGAAGGGCGTGGCCTTGAGGCGGGCGTCCTGGCGCACCTGCTGCAGCAGCTCCAGGCCGGTCATCGGCGCCATGTTCCAGTCGCTGATGACCAGACCGAAATTGCCGGCACGCAGCTTGGCCAGGGCCTCGGAGCCCTCGCTGGCCTCCTCGACGTCGTTCACCTCGATCTGCTTGAGCAGGTTGCGGATGATGCGCAGCATCGTCTTGTAGTCGTCGACGATCAGCACCTTCATAGCTTTGTCGATGGCCATCCTGCTCTCCCTGCCTGGCCGGTCGCCCTTGTCCCGGTCCTGTAGTCATCATACCGGCGCATGATGAACAGCCCGTTACCCGCTGGCGTTCACGCGGAGCGGTACACGCCACGGCCGCACGGCATGGCGACGAGGCGATCGGTCAGGCCCATCACGCTTTCCGCGCCGCCCAGGTAAAGGACGCCGTCAGGCGCCAGGCGCCTGGCGATCGCGTCGAGGACGCGGGTCTTGGTGGGGGCGTCGAAATAGATCAGGACGTTGCGGCAGAACACGACGTCGAAGCTCCCCAGCGGCGTCAGATCTTCGAGCAGGTTGAAGCTGCGGAACTCCACGACCGCGCGCAGGGCCTCGGAAATCCGCCAGGCCGTGCCTTCGGGCATGAAGTGCCTCGCCAGCATCGGCGGCGTCAGGCCGCGCTGCACCTCGAACTGGTTGTACAGCCCGGCGCGGGCGCGATCGATCTTCTCGCGGGACAGGTCGGTGCCCAGGATGCGCGCCGGGCGGCGGAGTGCGGCGGGCGCTTCCACCATCAGCATCGCCATCGAGTAGGCCTCCTGCCCCGAGGAGGCGGCGGCGGACCAGAGGCGCAGCGGCGCGTCGGGGGGGCGTAGGGCATGCAGCCGCGGCAGCGTGACGTCGCGCAGATGCACGAACGGCTTGTCGTCGCGGAAGAACAGGGTCTCGCCGGTGGTCATCGCCTCGACCACCTCGCGTTCCAGCGGGCCGTTCGGGGCGGAAAGCACTCGGTCGGCCAGGGCGCGCAGGTCGCGCAGCGACTCCCGCCGCAGCACCGGCGCCAGGCGCGTCTCCAGCAGGTACTGCTTGTCCGGGCCGAGTACCAGGCCGGAGCGTGCCTTCAACACTCCCGACAATGCCTCGAAGGCACCGCTCATCGTGACGACAACATCTGGAGGACCTTCGGTGCGATCTGGTTCAGGGGCAGCACGGCATGGGCGAGTCCGGCCTTCGAGATCGCGCCAGGCATGCCCCAGACCACGCTGGTCGCCGCGTCCTGCGCCAACGCGCTGCCGCCCGCGCGCACCACCTGCTCGGTGCCGAGGAGGCCGTCCTGGCCCATGCCGGTCAGCATCACCACCAGAACGCTGCCGTTGCACGCGCCACAGGCGCTGCGCAGCATCGGGTCCACGGAGGGCCGGCAGAAATTCTCCGGCGGATCGTCGGACAGCGCGGCCCGCAGCGTGCCCCGGTCCTGGCGCACCAGCAGGTGGCGGTTGCCGGGCGCCAGGGCGATGCGGCCGGGGCGGAGCACGGCGCCGTCCTCGGCTTCCTCGCAGGGCATGGCGCCGAGGCGGGTCAGGTGCGCCGCAAGCAGCGGGGTGAAGGTCGCGGGCATGTGCTGGGTCAGCACCACCGGGACGTCGATGGCGCTGCCGAGCGCCTGCACCAGCGTGAACAGCGCCTGAGGCCCCCCGGTGGAGCTGCCGATCGCCAGCAGCGTCGGACGCCGCGCGGGTGCGGCCGCCAGCCCGTAGGCCGCCGCAGGCGCGGCCCTGGCCGCAGCGGCGGGGCGGCGCAGCCGGGCGAGGCCCTTGACCTTGGCGATCAGCTCCTCGGCGAAGCCGGCTCGCTCCAGGGCGTCGGCCGCCGGCTTGGGCACGTAGTCCGCGGCGCCCAGGCGCAGCGCGCGCAAGGCGATGTCGGCGCCGCGCGTGGTCAGGGTGGAGGCCACGATGACGCGCAGGCCGGGGTCCTGCGCGAGCAGTAGCGGCAGCGCGGTGAGGCCGTCCATCACCGGCATCTCGATGTCGAGCACCACCACGTCCACGTCGATCCTGCGCGCGGTGGCGACGGCCTGGGCGCCGTCGGCGACGCGGGCCACGACGCGGATGGCTGGGTCGCGTTCCAGGATGCGCGCGATGGCGGAGCGGATCACGGCGGAGTCGTCGCAGACCATGACCCGCGCGACGCCAGCCTGCGCGGCGTCGGGCGCGGACGCGGGTTCGGGCACGCGGCCGGGCGCTGCAGCGCTCACAGCACGCCAAGCCCGGCGAGCGTGGCCACCATGAGCGTGGGATCGTAGGGCTTGGTGATGTAGTCGCATGCGCCGGCATCCATCGCCTGGCGCCTGAGGCGGTCCCCGGCCCGCACGGTGCAGAACACCACCGGGGGCAGGTCGTGGCGGAACTCCGAGCGCAGCGCGTGGAGGAACTCCATGCCGTTCATCACCGGCATGGTCCAGTCGAGCAGAATGCAGCCGGGCATTCTGACGCGGCAGGCCGTCAGCGCCTCGAGCCCGTCGGCAGCCTCCTCCACTGTGCAGCCCTGCGCCTCCAGGACGCGACGTGCGAGGTGGCGGATCGTGCGGCTGTCGTCGACCACGAGGCAGCGCGTGCCGGTGGCGCTGCGGGTCATGCCGCGATCTCCGGGGTCAGCAGCAGCAGCCGAGCGACGTCGAGCAGCACCAGCAGCGCGTCGGGGCGGCGGCACACCCCGACGCTGTAGCCGGACCAGGGCGACGGCAGGGTGGGCGGGTTGCGTTCGATCTCCGCGGGCGCCAGGCTCAGCACCTCCTGCACCGAGTCGACCAGAAGGGCGTACAGCTCGCCGCCCTGCTCGGTCACCACGGACATGCGCGGCTCACCCGTGTCGGCAAGCCCGAGCCGGCGGCGCAGGTCGATCGCGGTGACGATGCGGCCGCGCAGGTTCAGGCTGCCGGCGATCTCGCGCGTGGCGAGCGGGATGCGCGTCACGACCTGCGGCGCGAGCACGTCGCGCACGCAAGGCACGGGCACCGCGCAGAGCTGGTCCGCAAGGGTGAAGGTCAGGTAGGACACGTCCTCGGCCGGACGCTGCGATGGGTCGGTCATGGGAAACCTCCGCTCAGGCCGGCTGGTGCTGGGCTGGCTGGTTGGCGCTCTTGGACGCAGGCGGCTGGACGGCGGGGTTCCTGGCGACGTGGCGTTGCAGGGTGGCCATCAGGGTGTCGCGCTCGCCCTTGCTGACGTGGTCGTCGAAGCCCGCCTCCCTGGACAGGGCCGGCGTGCCGCTGCCGCTCAGCGCGATCAGCGGCAGGCCCGCCCAGGGTCCGGGCTCGCGTATCTTCCTCGCGAGCGCGTAGCCGTCCATCTCCGGCATCTCGATGTCGGAGATGATCGCGTCGAAGCGGCTGCCGGCGTCGCGCAGCTTCAGAGCGCCCGCCCCGCTGTCGACGTGGGTGACGTCGTATCCGGCGGCCGACAGCGTGGGCACCAGCAGGTTGCGGAAGAAGCCGCTGTCCTCGACCACCAGGAGGCGCCGCTGGCTGGCCTGCGTCACGGGCGCGCCGAACCAGTCGCGCCAGGCCAGGGTGAGCCAGTGGCCGATATCGACCACGTCGGTGGCCTGGCCTGCGATCACCGCGGTGCCGAGCAGGCCGGTGCGGCCGCAGCCGATTTCCACCGAGAGCTTGTCCTGCACCACGTCGACGATCTCGTCGACCATCATGCCCATGGTGCGTCCGGCGTTGCTGAACACCAGCACCGGCTGGGTGGCGTGCGCGCCGATCTCGACCCCATCCATGGCCAGCAGCGGCATCAAGCGGCCGCGATACTGGGTGACCGGCAGGCCGCCCGCGGTCTCGATGCGCTCGCGCGCGATGTCCTCCAGGCGCGCCACGAGCTCCAGCGGCACCGCCTTGGGCGCCCCCGGCCCGGCGCGGAACAGCAGCATGGCCGTGGTGTCCGTGGAGTTCTGCGCCGCCGGTCCGGCCTGCACCGCCCTGCCTTCGCGGCCGCCGCCGACGCCGCTGGCGCGGGCGATGCCATTGGGGTCGAGGATCATGATGACCGACCCGTCGCCCAGGATGGTGTTGCCGCTGAACATGGTGATGTGGCGCAGCACGGGAGCGACCGGCTTGACCACGATCTCCTCGGTGTCGAACACCCGGTCCACGACGATGCCCAGGGTGGCCGAGCCGACCGCGACCACCACCACGATCGTGGTGCGCTCGGGCGGGGCGTCGTCGGGGTCGAGGTGCAGCAGCGTGTGCAGCTCGATCAGGGGCAGCAGCCGGTCGCGCAGGCGCAGCACCGGGGTGCCGTCGATGTGCTCGATCGTGCGTCCCGCGCCGCCCGGCGAGCCCGCCGCCTCGACGCGCACCAGCTCGACCACGCTGAGCTGCGGGATGGCGAACCGCTCGCCGCGCGACTGCACGATCAGCGCGGAGACGATCGCCAGGGTGAGCGGGATCTTGATGGTGAAGGTGGTGCCCTCGCCGGGCACGGAACGCAGGTCGATCACGCCGCCGATGCGCTCGACGTTGGTGCGCACCACGTCCATGCCGACGCCGCGGCCGGACACCGCGGTGATCGCGGCGGCAGTGGAGAAGCCGGCGTGGAAGATGAAGCGGTGCAGCTGCGCGTCCGGCATCACGGCCAGCTCCGCCTCGGTGGCCAGGCCTTGCGAGGCGGCCTTGGCGCGGATGCGGGCCACGTCGAGGCCGGCGCCGTCATCGGCGATCTCGATCACGATGTGACCGCCCTCGTGGAAGGCGTTCAGCGTGACACGGCCGGTCTCGGGCTTGCCCAGCTCCTTGCGGCGCGCGGTGGATTCGAGGCCGTGGTCGCCGCTGTTGCGCACCATGTGGGTGAGCGGGTCGCGGATCAGCTCCAGCACCTGGCGGTCCAGCTCCGTCTCCTGGCCCAGCATCACCAGCTCGATCTTCTTGTCGAGGTCGTGGGCGAGGTCGCGGATCAGGCGGGGCAGCTTGTTCCAGGCGTGGCCGATCGGCTGCATCCGGGTCTTCATCACCCCTTCCTGCAGGTCCGAGGTGATGTGGCTCAGACGCTGCAGCGGGGCCGCGAACGGATTCTCCTCGCCGCGGGCGAGCTGGAGGAGCTGGTTGCGCGCCAGCACCAGCTCGCTGACCAGCGTCATCAGGTGCTCGAGCACGTCCACGCCGACGCGGATGGTCTGCGCGGCGGCGGGGGGCTCGGCGTGCTCGGCGGCGGCCTGGGATGGCGCCGGGGCCGGCGGGTTGGGGGCGGGGGACGCGACCACCGGCATCGGCGCAGAGGAGGCGGCCGGAGTTTCCGCGATCATGGGAACAGGAAGCGGCAGGTCGTCGAACGGGTCATCCGCGACGGCGGCCGGAGCTTCGTGATCGCTGGCGCCCGCGAGCAGGCGGTCGAGCGCCGCGATGATGGCGGTGTCCTCGCCGGCGGGTTCGGCACCGGTCGTGCTCAGGTGGTTCAGGATCGTCTTGATTGAGTCGATCGCAGCCAGCACCGGGCTGATGAGGCCCGCGGACACCACGAGCTGCCCATCGCGCACCTGGCCCAGCACGTTCTCCGCTGCGTGCGCCACGCGCTCCAGCCGCGGCAGGCCGAGGAAGCCGCAGGTGCCCTTGATGGTGTGCACCAAGCGGAAGATCAGCGACAGCGTGGCCTGGTCATCAGGCGCGCGCTCCAGCTTGACGAGCGCCGAGTCGACCTCGGCGATGCTCTCGGCGCTCTCGGTGAGGAACTCGGCCAGCAGATCGTCCATGTGCGCGCGTCCCGTGTCGGCCGGAGTGACAAGGCCCGTCCGCACGGCATCGCGGCCTCGGGCCACGCATGCAGCTCCTCGGCGGCATCGCGTGACCCAAGTATCAGCCCACAGGGGTTAAGATTTTGCCTCGCCACCACGAACTGGACGACACGGGGCGCGTGGAACGCGGCAAGTCCGCAGCGTCGTAATACCAGCGGCCTCTGACGTTGACCTGTAGGCGAAGCAGGGCTG
>CAXSES010000133.1:0-7856 GCA_964236225.1 uncultured Acetobacteraceae bacterium | reverse complement strand
CGCCGAGGGCTCAGTCGGGCGGGAATCGCTGCCGGCACGCCGAGGCGAGCTCGACCGAGGCGACCTCGCTCTGGCTGCCGGGCACGACCTGCAGGACGCAGCGCGCGAACCCGACCCTGCCGGGATGGAACGAGCTGGTGGGCGTGACCAGGAAGCTGCAGGCGTCGCGGATCAGGGACACGCCGTAGCGCGATCGGGTGTCGGCGATGTGGTCCAGTTCGCAGTCGGCCTTCTGGCGGAGCCGGTCGATCAGCAATTGCGCCCGCGCCGGGGCTGCCTGCGCCATCAGCACCGCCCCCGCCGCCGCCATCAGCAGCCTGCCGCCCACCATCGTCGTTGCCCCACCGCCCAGCCCGATATGGTCTGCGGCGGACGAAACTCAAAGCTCCTCGCCGGGACCTGGGCGGGATCGGCGCGAATGCCGCCTGCGGGATGGGACAGCCTGTCCGGGCGTGGCCGGCGCCGGGCGTCAGCCGAGTCGACGCCAGCACCTGAAAGAGCGGCAAATGCCGGGAGTCAGACGACCGAGGCAGCCGCGCCGCGCAGCTCCTCGATCGCGAGCAGCAGGGTGCGGGTGGTGAACGGCTTTGGCAGGAAACGCTCGATCGACCTCAGCGGCTTGATCTCTGCGTGGCGGCCGCTGATGTAGATGATCGGAACCTCCGGGTGCTGGCACCGCAGCACGGCCGCGAAGGCGCGCCCGTCCATGCCTGCCCCGAGATTGATGTCCGTCACCACCACGCGCGGCGGGCCATGGTCGCCTATGGTGCGCAGGGCATCCTCGCCGCAGCTCTGCTCGACGGTCGCAAGGCCCGCTTCGTGCAGCGCTTCCACCAGGCAGATGCGGATCAGCGCGTCGTCGTCGATCAGCAGAACGTCCACCCACGCGCCTCGCGTCAAAACGTGGGCTTACCTGACACACTCGTCGTCCAGGAGGCAGTCACGACTGCGACAGCCGCCGTCCGGCCGCCTTCGGCGATCCGGCCGGCAGGAATCCCGATTGAGCGCGGCTCCGCGTCGACATCCGCACCGTGTCGCAGGCGGTTGCTATGCAATTTTGGCGTGGCCCCGGTCACGCCGATCCTGGTCGGCCTGACCGGGCATCATTGCGCGGCTGGCCTCGCGAGTCTGGGCGACGTCGCCTGGGAGTGTGGGCCATGGTTCCGGTTCACGGCGCGCCGGTTCCGGCAGCGGGCGCGGCCATGCTCCGGATCGGCACGGACATGATCCTGGCCGGTCGCGTCGCGCCTCCCCTGTCCGCCTCGTCGTTCACCCACCGGAGGCGCTGGCATGGCACCTGCCGGCGCCTCGATCCGCGTGCTTGCCCGGGGCCCGGGGCGCGTGCGACACGCACGCCATGACCTCGCCCCCGCCCTCCGGCCCCAACGCCTACACCGGCAGCCCGCTCGATCGTGCGAGCGGGCGCCGGCGCGACGCGGAGTGGCTGGCCGCGCGCCGCCACGACGAGGCCAGCCGGTTCGTGCCGACGTGGCGGGGCAAGGTGATGCTGCGCGACCGGGGCGGCGCGCCGGTCGCCGCCCTGCTGTCCGGCGCCGAGGCGCAGGCCTGCCGCGAGGCGGAACGCTGGGCGCTGCTGGGGCTCCGGGACGACGTCGCGGTGTTCGCCGCCGACCTCGGGCCGGAGCACGAGGTGGCGCCGCTGCCGGAGCTGGGCCGGTTCGAGGACCTGCGCGCCGTCGTCGCCGGCCTCGACGCCGGCGAGGCCGCCATCCTCGCCCACGCCCGCGGCCTGATGGTGTGGCGCGGCCGCACCCTGTTCTGCGCCGGCTGCGGTGCGCCCACCTCGCCCGAGGAAGGGGGCACGATGCTGGCCTGCACGCGCTGCGGCACCCATCATTTCCCGCGCACCGACCCCGCCGTCATCATGCTGGTCACGCACCGCGACCGCGCGCTGCTCGGCCACGCGCGGCGCTTCGCCAACGCCGCCATGTATTCCACGCTGGCCGGCTTCGTGGAGCCGGGCGAGAGCCTGGAGGAGGCGGTGGCGCGCGAGGTGTTCGAGGAGGCCGGCGTGCGCGTCGCCCGCGCGCGCTACCACAGCAGCCAGCCCTGGCCGTTCCCCAGCAGCCTCATGCTCGGCTTCTACGCGGAGGCGACGGACGAGGCGATCCGCGTCGACAACGAGGAGCTGACCGACGCGCGCTGGTTCAGCCGTGCCCAGCTCCGCGACCGCGCCGCCGGGGGCTTCGACATCCCGCCGCCCGACAGCATCGCACGCCGGCTGATCGACGACTGGGTCGCGGCAGGGGACGGCAAGGTTGAGGCCCCCCCTCGAACTCCGCCAAAGGCAAGCGCCTGGAAGCCCATACTCACGTAGCTCAGCGTCCGGAGGCCCATGCTTGACGGAGGGGGCCTCCGGCGGGGCCGGGCGGAGCTGCGCGGAGACTCCGATGGCTCGCCTGGGCCGTTGGAACGGGCAGCGGAGGCAGGGCCCGGCCTCGCTATCCTTCCTGCGCCGGCGGCGGTCCGCGCGTCGTGTCCAGCCCCTCCACCCGGGGCAGCCTGACCACATTCCCGCCCGCCGCCGCCTGGTAGATCGCCTCGATCAGCCGCATGTCGGCCAGCCCCTCCTCGCCCGGGGTGTGCGGCTCCCGCCCTGCCCGGATGGCCTCGGCGAACGCGTCCATCTCTGTGGCGAACTGGTTGTGCGGGGCGAGGCGGCGCTGCTCCAGGACGTTGCTGCGCCCCTGCTTGCGGCCGACCTGCAGCATCAGGTTGTCGTAGCCGAAGGCCGGGTCCGCGCCGTACCACGCATCGGCCGCCATGACGCGCAGCGCGCGGTTCTCGTGGGCGCTGTAGTTGCTGAGCCCGGTGGCGAGGATGCCGGACGGGAAGCGCAGGGTGAAGGCGCAGACATCCTCCACCTCGCGGAACCGGGCGTCGTCCTTCGGCTGGGTGATCTGCCCAGTGACCTCGACCGGCTCCTCGCCGGTCAGGTAGCGGAACGCGCTGAGGCAGTACAGCCCGACATCGGGCAGCGAGCCGCCGCCCGCCATCGCCCTGATCTGGCGCCACTGGCCGTTGGCGGCGTCGTTCTGGCCGTTGGCGGCCTGGATCACGCGCACGGGGCCGAACTCCTGCGCGCGGGTCATGGCGATGAGCTGGCGGTGCACCGGGTCGTACTGGAGGCGGTAGGCGATCATCAGCGAACGCTTCGCCTCGCGGCAGGAATCGACCATCCTCTGCGCGTCGGCGACCGAGGTGGCCATCGGCTTCTCGCACAGCACGTGCTTGCCGGCCTGCGCGGCGCGCTGCGTGAACTCGGCGTGCATCGAGTTCGGCAGCACGATGTAGACGATGTCGACGTCCGGGTTGTCCTTGAGCCGGTCGAACCCGGCGTAGTCGTAGAGGTTCTTCTCGTCCAGGCCGTGCTGCGCCGCGATCGCGCGCGCCTTGTCGCGCTCGCCGCTCACCAGGGCCGCCAGCCGCACGCTTCTGCTCTCCGCGAAGCCGGGGATGATCTGCTCCAGCGACAGATGGCCCAACCCGACCACCGCGACGCCGAGCCGCCTGGCGGGCGGCTGGCCCTCGGGCGGCGGTCCCTGCACCTCCGTGTCGTTGTGCAGCGGCGGCAGGCTGACCTTCTCGCCCTTCGTGGCGCCGAACAGGGCGGGCGGCTGCTGCGCGGACGATGCTGCGGGCTCGGCAGCCCGGGCCTGCCCCGCCAGCCCAACCACTCCTGCCGCAGCGCCTCCCACCAAGGCGCGTCGGGTCACTTCGGTCATGCTGAACTCCTCGTTGGTGGCATCCGCCTTGCAGGCCGCAAGCGTCGCTGCGGCCGGAACGCAGCCCGTCCAGGGCGCGGGCGGCTAGTTCTTCGGGATCTTCTCCTTGCCGCGGCCAGGGTTCGAGGTGTTCACCAGCTCGGGCGAACTGCGGGCCGACAGCGTCTGGAGCTGCGCCTTCGTGTCGATCCGCCTGTCGCGCGTGAACGGCGCCAGCACCTCGGGCTTGCCGCTCGCCAGTGCCCGCAGCACGCCCTCCAGCACCCGGACGTCGGCGAATCCTTCCTCGCCGTCCGGCTCCGGCTCCACGCCGTCGAGGATGCACGCCGAGAAGTACTTCAGCTCGCCGCCGAAATGGTCGGTGTTCTTGAAGCTGTTCTCCTTTCTTGTCTCGCCCACGATGAGGGCCTGCTGCAGCGGCTTGCCGTACATGAAGCCCGGGTTCATCTCCAGGCTGCCCTTGGTGCCGACCACGGTGTAGGTGTCGAGCGCGTTGGCGTAGTAAGACACCACGAACTGCGCGATGCGGCCCTCGGGGAAGCGCAACGTCACCGCCACCGTGTCGTCGAAGTCGCCGAAGCCCGCCTCCGGGTGGCGCGAGCCGACGGCGCAGACCACCTCGGTCGGCTCGGCGCCGAACATGGCGCGCGCGGCGTTGACCGGGTACGGCCCCATGTCGAGCACCGGTCCGGCCTCGTCGCCGCTCCTCGCCCTGTGGTTCTCCTGCGAGACCATCTGGCAGAAGGTGGACGTGAACAGCATCAGATCGCCCAGCTCGCCGGAGCGCGCGCGCTCGATCGCGTCCAGCGTGCCCGGCTCGAAGTGCAGGCGGTAGGCCACCATCAGCTTCGCGTCCGACCCCTTGCGGGCGTCGAGGATCGCCTGCGCCTTGGCGGTGGACACCTCCAGCGGCTTCTCGGCCAGCACGTGGATGCCGGCCCGCAGCGCGGGCACCGCGAACTCGGTGTGGCGCCAGTTCGGCGTCGCCAGGTAGATCGCGTCCACCTCGCCCGAGCGCAGCATCTCGTCGAACTGGTCGTAGCGATAGCTGCGCTCCACGCCGTATTGGGCGCCGACCTTGCGAGCCTTCTCTGGGTCGTCGGTGACGAAGGCGGTGACCACGGAGTTGCCGGTGTGGGCGACGCCCGGCAGCATCGCCTCCTGCGCGATGTCGCCCAGCCCGACGATGGCGTAGCGGATCTTCTTGTCCGAGCCGAGGCCCAGGGTCGACAGGATGCTCATGACGGTGCTCGCATGCGATGCGCCCGGTCCGGAACGGCGGGCATGGCGTTGGAACGCGCACGCGCCGCCTTGCCGGCGTACGGGAGCGTTCACATTGGCATGAACAGGGGCTCGCCGGTCAGCGCGGGCACGGCGCCTCGCCCCGGCCGGGAACATCAGCCCAGGCCGCGGGACCAGGATGACGGCGGGATCGCGCGCAAGCAGCCCAGCCTGGACCAGTTGTTATTTTCTCTGACATATACCATTGCGCTTACCGCGTCCGCTGTAGGCATCTGGGTGGGAGAGGGACATGGCCGGAGACAGTTGGCAGTGCCAGGGACGGCAGGAACACGGCTGGTTCGGCAGCGGGACCTGTGGGGGCGGTGCGCAGGACGGCGGGCCGGGCCGCGCGGACGCCGGCCTGTCGCGTGCCATCGACGCCGCCGCCTATGAAGCGGTCGGGCACCTGCGCGGTCCGGAGGGGCGCAGCTACGAACGCTGGCTGCACGAGGGCGGGCTCGTGCGGTTGCGCGGGGTCGTGCCGGGCTGGGTGGCGGGGGCGCGGCTCGACCCCGAGGCGTTCCGCACGCGCTTCTTCGGGCCGAACGGGGGCGCCACGGCCGCGGCGCACGCGCAGTCCATGGCCGTCGGTTTGGCGGCGGCCACGCAGGGGCAAACTGGCGTAGGCACCCGTCCCGATACATCGGCGAGCCTCGTCGATCTCGTGCGCAACGTGGGTTCCGGAAATCTTGGCCTCACCCTGATCCGGGCGCAGGGTGCGCTGGAAGCGTCCGCAGCGTCCGCAAAGCCGGCAAGCGGGACACCACGGCCCGAGAACACCGAGCAGAACGTGATGGAACTGGCCAGCGTGATGGAGTCCGAAGCCGGCGGGGTGCATGGTGATGCGCCTAGGATCGCCGTTGGGTTTACTATTGTGAACAGGATGCGTCACAATTGAACGCTCGATGTGCATGATGTCTGGAGCCAATATGGGCACAACGCTCCTCCTCGGCCTGAGACGATAGCGTTGGCGCGGAAAATCCTGAGCGGAGCCACTGTAGACCCGACCGACGGTGCGACACATTTCTACACACCAGACATCATGCCCAAGGCAGGCGGCATAAGGCACGGCGGTACAAGCGGAGGTCTTGAGAGTGTCCCAGGCGTCTTCAAACGTGGCACGGCCCAGGCTGTGCAAAGCTACAGACCTGGATATGTCAGTAAGTTTACTGAAAAGACAGTTCAAGGCGTATCAAAAAAGTTTTTCAAGTTTTATAAGCAGCCTGAGGATGGCAGGCCTGTTCATTAGACTATTATCAAATCTAATTCTTCTCATGTTGCTGAGATCCTTCACCGCGCACGCTTCGGAGGAGATTTGTGGGCCATGGGGTATTGCCGACAGCGAGGCGATAGGGAATGCACTGACACCGCCAGGAGACAAAGAGTATTGGTTGCATCCTTGCCGCGATGTGCAATGTCGCGCCGCTAGAGAACTGACCTGCGCCTACGACGCGCAGCTTCGAAGGGACATCCCCAACTCCATGGGCCGGGGCGACCCACGCTCCTACGATCGCGACCTCGTCGGCTACAACGCGACCCTGCGCAACCTTGGCCGGACGCATCCTGAGCGCAGGGCGCTCTACTGCCGCCTGCTGGCCCGCGTCGCCGCCCGCGACGAGGACGGCATGGACCACGCCATCCAGGTGACGCGCTGGACCACCGAACTGGCCGCCCGCCTCACCCGGCCGGGGTTCGACTGCATCGGCCGGGTGATGGCCGCGTTGCCGCACGCCGCCACGCTTGCTCCCGTGGTGGACGATGCCCGCGAGTACTGCGTCTATGGGAAACATCCGCTGTGCAGCCGCATCATCCAGCCGCCCGCTCCGGACCTGCCGCAGGCCGGACCGTGACCCCGGCCCGCCACGCCGCCCTGCGCAGCGTTCCCAAGTCTATGGCGCCGCGCCCCTGAACTCCGCCCGCGGGTACACCCCCAGCACCCGCGTCTCGCGCGAGAAGAACGACAGCTCCTCCAGCGCGAGCCGCAGCGCCGCCTGCTCCGGGTGGCCGTCCACGTCGCACAGGAACCGCGTCGCGGTGAACTGCCCGTCGAGCATGTAGCTCTCCAGCCGCGTCATGTTCACGCCGTTGGTCGCGAACCCGCCGAGCGCCTTGAACAGCGCCGCCGGCACGTTGCGCACCCTGAACACGAACGTCGTCATCAGCCCGGGCGTCGCGGGCGGCGGCGTGCGCGGCTCGCGCGCCGTGACGTAGAACCGCGTGGTGTTGTGGCTCGCGTCCTCCACGTTGGCGCGCAGCACCTCCAGCCCGTGCAGCTCGGCGGCCAGCCGCGAGGCGATCGCCGCGTCCTCGGTGCCGCCCGTGCGCGCCACCAGCTCCGCAGAGCCCGCGGTGTCGGCCTGCACCACCGCGCGCACGCCCAGCTCGTCCACCAGCCTGCGCACCTGCCCCAGCGCGACCGCGTGGCTGTGCACCCGCTTCAGCCCGGCGAGCGTGGCCCCGCGCGGCGCCAGCAGGCAGTGCTCGACGCGCTGGAAGTGCTCGCCGGTGATGAACAGCCCGCTGTCGGGCAGCAGCGCGTGGATGTCGGGCACCCGGCCCGCCAGGCTGTTCTCGCAGGCCAGCATGCCCAGCGCCGCGGCGCCCGAGCGCACCGCCTCGATCGCCTGGCCGAAGGTCTCGCAGGGCAGGGTCGTGCGGCCGGGAAAGGCGGTGCGGCAGGCCAGGTCTGAATAGGCGCCGGGCTGGCCCTGGAAGGCGACCGGGCCGGGGTCGGGATCGGCGGAGGGGATCATGCGGCTCCTCGAGGAAGGAAGCAGGGCAAGGCCAGGGGCGCTGCCCCCATGCCTTGAAGCGGGAACCCCGCCAAAG
>CAXSES010000132.1:0-7877 GCA_964236225.1 uncultured Acetobacteraceae bacterium | reverse complement strand
GGATCACGCTTGCGATCTATCGGGCCTGGTGCGACAATCCGCGTGCAGACGCGGCACAGTTGTGCAGGATGTCGCGCTCGACAGCCACCTGTATTTATGGTTCGGACTATTGGAATCGCTTGCGCGGCGACGCATTGCCGTCCGGGCTTGACCTTCTCGTGTTCGACTTCGCGGTGACCTGTGGCACAGTCAGGTCAGCGCGAGAGCTGCAGGCCGCCTTGGGACTGCGGCCGGACGAGATTGACGGCTCAATCGGGCCAGAGACCTTGCTGAGGGCAGGTCTGGCTCACAGCAGTGACCTCATCGCAGGATTGGCGAAGCGGCAGGTCATGTTCTATCTGGCACTGCCCACGTTTCCGGTATTTGGACGTGGTTGGCTGGCCCGCACGGAGCGGAGACGTGTTCGCGCGCTCTCTATGGCAGCAGCTGCATCAAGGCCTGCGGCAAAAACGTCATCGGTCACTTCACCGAAGTAAATAGTGCCGTGCAGGCGCTGCGGCCCGATCCGATCCAAGCTCTTGGAGATGCTTTCTGAGACGCCGTCTGGTGCATAGGGGTGGTGGATCTCGCCCGTTCAGAGGTCGCCTTTGACGCCGATCCGGACCTGCGGCGCGTTGTCTGGGTGCTTTTCCTGTTGCGAGGTTTCTTGAGGCGTTTTCCACAACCATCCTGGGTTGAGTTGGCTTGAATATGTGGGTGCGTGGCGGATGCCCCTCTCTGGTGCTTGCGGAGATGAGGATGGCTTTGACACTAGGGCAATGGACCTGATGCTAATGGCCGAGTGCCCTGTGTGGGATCTGGCGGCAGGACTTTTGGCCTCGCCCGCCCTGGTCGGCCCCGTCCCGCCGCGACGCCTGCGCAGAGCGTGACCGCGCCCGCCGCCGCCACGATCAGGGTCGCCAGCGCGTTGACATCCGGCGTCAGCCCGAGCCGGACCTTGGAGTACACGACCATCGGCAGCGTGGTCGCCTGCGGCCCCGACACGAAGCTGCTGATCACGAGCTGGTCCATCGACAGGGTGAACGCCAGCAGCCATCCCGCCACCACCGCCGGCGCGATCAGCGGCAGCGTCACGTCGAGGAACACCCGCGGCGGGGCCGCGCCAAGGTCCTGCGCCGCCTCCTCCAGCGACCGGTCGAAGCCCGCGAGCCGCGCGCGCACCACCACGCTGACCACGCTCGTGGTGAACGAGACATGCGCGATCACGATGGTCCAGAACCCCCGCCCCACGCCGAGCGAGACGAACAGCAGCAGGCTGGCCAGCCCGATAATCACCTCTGGCATCACCATTGGCGCCACCACCAGGCCGGACAGCAGCGTCCGCCCCCGGAACCGCCCGTGCCGGGCCAGCGCCACCCCGGCCATCGTGCCCAGCACCACCGCCAGGCTCGCCGACACCGCCGCCACCCGCAGCGATAGCCACGCCGCGTCCAGGATCGCATGGTCCGACAGCAGCCGGCCGTACCAGCGCAGCGACCAGCCGCCCCAGACCGTCACCAGCGTCGAGCTGTTGAACGAATAAAGCACCACAAGCGCGATCGGCGCATACAGGAACAGGTAGCCGGCCCAGAGGCACGCGGTCAGGGCACGGAGGCGACTCATCCGGGAGGACGCCAGGAAGGAAGCAGGGCCAGGGCTCTGCTCCATTGCTTGAAGACGGAAAGCTGCCAGGGACAGCGCCCCAGGACCAGCTCATGAAAACAGCGCAGGCGCCACGATCCAGAGGCGCTTCCTGAGTATCGGATTCTCAAGGCTCCGCCTTGAGCGGGGTCCAGGGGCAGAGCCCCTGGCCTTCCTTGCTCACTCCGCCTCCCCGCCCACGACGTCGCCCGCCGCGAGCCCCCCCGCCCGCCCGCGCTGCAGCAGCGCCGCCGGCAGCGCGAGGACCGCCAGCAGCGCCACCGCCACCGCCGACGCCACCGGCCAGTCGTGGTTGGAGAAGAACTCCCCCCACAGCACGCGGCCGATCATCAGCGTGTCCGGACCTCCGAGCAGATCGGGGATCACGAACTCGCCGCATGCCGGGATGAACACCAGCAGAGTGCCCGCCAGCACCCCGGGCAGCGACAAAGGCAGCGTCACCGTGCGGAACACCCGCCAGGGCGAGGCGCGCAGGTCGGCCGCCGCCTCGCGCAGCGCCGGGTCCTGCGCCACCAGCGTCGCGTACAGCGGCAGGACCATGAACGGCAGATACGAGTAGGTGATGCCGATGCACACAGCGAGGTCGGTGTTCATCACATGCAGCCGCCCGAGGCCGAGCGCAGCCAGCGCTTGGTTCAGCAGACCCTCGTCCTTAAGGATCAGGATCCAGGCGTACACGCGGATCAGGAAGCTGGTCCAGAACGGCAGCATCACCGCCATCAGCAACGGGCCGCGCCGCGAGGGAGCCGTGCGCGCGATCGCCAGCGCGATCGGGTAGCCGAGCAGCAGGCACGCGGCCGTCGACACGCCGGCGATCCACACCGAGCCGAGCAGCGCGCGGGCGTACAGCCAGTCGCCGAACAGCGTGCCGTACGTGTCGAGGTGCAGCGTGAGCGTCAGCGCCCCGTCCGCCCAGTGCCACAGCGGCGAGACCGGCGGCTGCGCGACCACCGCCTCGGAGAAGCTCATCCTTACCACCACCAGGCACGGCAGCAGGAAGAACGCGCCCAGCCAGAGCAGCGGCGCTCCCGGCACCACGGCCCGCAGCCACCCGCGCCCGCCCTGGTGCCTACGCATCGCGGCGGCCTGGGGGTCGGTAAGCCCGGCCAGCCGGGTGGCGGGGTCCGTCCGCTTCGCGCCGCTCACCGCAGCAGCACCGCAAGCGCCGCGGCCACCCAGCTCACCCGCACCCGCTCGCCCGTCGTGACCGCGGCCACGCCGTGCAGGCTGACACGCAGCCGATGCCCGCTCGCTAGCGCCACCTGACACAGCGTCTGCGGCCCCAGGCACGACACGTCCTCCACCCGCCCCGAAGCCTCGTTCACGCCGTCCCCGCCCGCGTCCGGCCCCGTCCTGTCAAGCGCCTCGTCCAGCGCCCCGCCCTGCGCCGCGTCCGCGTGCCCCGCCACGGCGGCGCCGTCGCCGCGCCGGAGCACGACGTCCTCCGGCCGCAGCGCCACCCACACCGACTGCCCAACGGCCACCTCGGTCGGCGGCGCGTGCAGCAGGCAGCCGGCCGCCTCGGACTCCACCACGCAGCCCTGCGGCCCGTTGCGCACCACGCGGCCCGCCAGCAGGTTCACCGAGCCCACGAACTCCGCCACCAGCCGGCTCGTCGGGCGGCGATACAGCGAGACCGGCGTGCCGAGCTGCGCGATGCGGCCGGCGTGCATCACCGCAATGCGGTCCGCCATGCCCATCGCCTCCTCCTGGTCGTGCGTGACCATCAGGAAGGTGATGCCGACCTGGCGCTGGATCGCCACCAGCTCGCGCCGGGTTTCCTCCCGCAGCTTGCGGTCGAGCGCGCCCATCGGCTCGTCGAGCAGCAGCACGCGCGGCCGCATCACCAGGCTGCGCGCCAGCGCCACGCGCTGGCGCTGGCCGCCCGACAGCTCGTCCGGGCGGCGCGCCCCGAACCCCGAGAGCTGCACCAGCGCCAGCGCCTCGTCCACCTGCCGCGCCAGCTCGGCCCCGCGCACCCCGGACTGGCGCAGGCCGTAGCCGATGTTGCGCGCCACGCTCATGTGCGGGAACAGCGCGTAGCTCTGGAACATCATGTTCACCGGGCGCCGGTGCGGAGCCACGCCCGCCATGTCCACGCCGTCGATCGAGATGCGCCCGCTGCTCGGCTCGACAAAGCCGGCCACCATGCGCAGCAGCGTCGTCTTGCCCGAGCCCGAGCCGCCGAGAAGCGCGAACAGCTCGCCGGAAGCCACCTCCAGGCTCACGCGGTCCACGGCGGCCACGTCGCCGTAGCGCTTGGTGCAGGCCTCGATCACCACGCAGGGGGCGGACATCAGGGCGTGTGCCCGAAGCAAGCAAGGCCAGGGCTCTGCCCTGGACCCGCCAGGGGCAGCGCCCCTGGACCGGCACACATAAGGGCAGGGCGTGACGTGCCGCAGGCCCTCGTCGAGGTTTCCAGAGGCGAGCCTTTGGTGGAGGTCCTGCTTTCAGGCGTGGGGGGCAGAACTCCCGGCCTTGCTTGCTTTGCCCTGGCCCTCGCCATCAGTGCCCCGTGGTCACGCTGGTCCAGGCCCGCGTCCGCTCCCGCTCGTAGCGTGCGCCCACCTTGCTACCGGGGAACAGCTTCGCCGCCATCGCTGGCGTGGGGAACACGTTGGGGTTGTCCGCCAGCGCCGGCCGCAGCAGCGGCTTCGAGGCCGGCACCGCGTTGGCGTAGAACACCGTGTTGCTGATCCCGGCCATCACCGCGGGCTGCAGCACGAAGTTGATGAACGCCTCCGCCGCCTCGGGGTGCGGCGCGTCGGCAGGAATCACCATCATGTCGAACGACTCGATGGTGCCCTCGCGCGGCAGGTGGTACTCGATCCCGGCGCCGCCCACGTCGCGCGCCCGCTGCTGCGCGATCAGCACGTCGCCGGAGAAGCCCAGCGACAGGCACACTCCGCCATTGGCCAAGTCGTTGATGTACTGGGAGGAGTGGAAATATCGCACATACGGACGCACAGACATCAGCAACGCCTGCGCGCGCTTCAGGTCGCCGAAATCCTGCGAGGCGGGGTCGAGGCCCAGGTAGCGCAGGGCCACCGGCACCACCTCGGACGCCGAGTCCAGCATCGTGACGCCGCACTCCTTCAGCTTTGCGGCGTTCCCGGGGTCGAACAACAGCGCCAGGCTGTCGAGGGGCGCGTCAGGACCGAGCGCCGCGCGTACCTTGGCCACGTTCACGCCGAGCCCGGTGGTCGACCACGCCCAGATCGCGCCGTGCGCGTTGCCCGGGTCGGCGCCGGCGACCTGGGCCATCATCGCGGGGTCAAGGTTGGCCCAGTTCGGGATGCGGGTGCGATCGAGCGCGCGATACACGCCGGCCTTGATCTGGCGGGCGAGGAACGGCTCGGCGCTGGGTACCACCAGGTCGTATCCGGAATGCCCGGCCAGCAGCTTGGCCTCCAGCACCTCGTTCGAGTCGTAGACGTCGTAGTGCACGGTGATGCCGGTGGCGTGCTCGAACTGCGCGACAGTGTCGGCGCCAATGTAGTCCGACCAGTTGTAGATGTTGAGCACCCGCTCCTCGGCCCGCGCCGGCGCCACGCCCAGGAAGGCAAGAACCAGCAGGGCGAGCAAAGAGGGTCGGGGCATCGCGCGAACTCCGGACGAACGAGCCGCCCGGGATGGCGGCCCCGCGATCTACCGATGCCGGGCGGCCTGTGGCAACTGGCAAGGGGCAGCCGGCAAGGCCGGGCTCTGCCCAGACCCGCCCCTACCTCAAGGCAGGGCGAGCCGCCCCTGGACCGGCTTTGCCTGAGCAAGTGGATTCCAGAGGCGAGCTCTTGGCGGAGCTTGAGGCAGAGCCTCAACCTTGCTTGCCTTGGTCGCTCCCGCGGGCCGGCGGCCCTATTTCCCGGTTGCGCCCACCGCCTTCAGCTCGCCGATGTGACGCTCCACGATCCGGTGCGTCTCCGCGGCGAACGCCCTGAGCTTCGGGTTGCCGCCGGCTGTCGCCTCCTTGGCGAACGCCGCCCCGTCCTTGGCATGGATGTCCTCCATGTCGCGCAGGTAGGCGGCGTCGAACGCCTCGCCCGAGAGCGCCTTGAGGGCGTCCAGCTTCTTCTGGAACTGCGCGTTCAAGGTGTCGCCGATCTCGATGCCGGCCTCGCCCGCAATCGACTTGAGCTTGTCGCCGACGAGCTGGTGGTCATGCGCTTCGGTGTTGCCCTGGTCGCGGATATCCTGGGTGGCGCCCTGCTCCGCGCCGAGCTGGCCGAGCTTGACCTCGAACAGGCCGCCCTGGCTGACCATGGCGACGAAGCTGCGGTCGGCGGCCGAGACCGTATCGGCGGCACGCGCAGCCGCTCCTCCCAGCACGAGCAGCGTGGCGGCAAGCAGGACCTGATGGCGGTGCACGGCGATCTCCCTCATGAGCGTGCGGCTGCAACATCTGTGCACGCCGGGGGTTCCGGCGGCCCTGCCCAGGGCGCGCGGCCCGGAAAGGCCCGCTTTGCCGAACGCCGCCGGGCTGGGACAGTGCGCTGCCTGCCGCGCGCCGCCGACGGCGTCCGGTCCATGTCCCTGCCGTTCACCCGAACCTGACGGAGAGCGCCGTGACGACCTTGCCGACGCCGGGCGCTCACGCCCGCAGCGCCGCCCTGACCGTTGCGGGCGCCACCCGCGCGACGGCGGTGATGCTGGCGCTCCTGGTCGTGCCCGCCGCGCTGCTCTACGCGTTCCTTGGCAGCGGCATGCTGGCCACAGCCCTCGTCCTGGCCGCGCTGCCGCTACTTGCTCTCCTGCGGGGCAGAATGTCGGCCGGAGCGGCGGCCCCGCCCGCCCGGACGCCGCGCCGCGCCCTGTCCGGGAGCGCCGGCCTCTCGCTCGCCGCGGCGGCGGCGGCCCTGCTGCTGACCACGCTGGGCGGCGAGGGCCGGCTGCTCCCCGCCACCCCTGACTGGCTGGTCCGCGACGCCGTGCTGCGCGACCTGGTCGAGCAGGCCTGGCCGTTCGTCTACCGCGTCGGCGGCACCGACTGGATGCTGCGCGCGCCGCTGGGCATGTACCTGCTGCCCGCGCTGGCGGGCAAGCTCGCGGGCCTGCGCGCCGCTCATCTCGCGCTGTGGGCGCAGAACACTTCTGCTCTCGCCGTCGTGCTGCGCGCCTTCTGCGCGAGCGACTCGACGCGCCGCAGCCTCGTGGTGCTGGCGGTGTTCTGCCTGTTCGGCGGCTGGGACATGGTCGGCACGCTGGCCGTCGCCGCGCGCCACATGATCGGCTCTGGCGCCCCCTTCGCCATTCCCGATGACATCCAGTGGTGGGACCGCCTGTTCCAGTACTCCGCGACCCTGACGCTCGTGCTCTGGGTGCCGCACCACGCGCTGGCCGGCTGGTTCCTCGCGGCGCTGGTGCTGCTGCGCGAGCGCCGGCAGGTTCGGATTGGCACTCTGATGGCTGGGGCCGCGCTGTCGATCGTGTGGTCGCCGTTCGCCCTGCTCGGCGCCGCGCCGTTCCTGCTCGTGGCCGGGGTCGAGGCCCTGCGCGCACGCGAGATCCGGCCGCTCGACGTCGTGGCTCCCCTGGTGCTCGCCGTCGCGCTGATCCCGCTGGCGCTTTACCTCGCCAGCGACAGCGGCGACGTGCCGCGCGGGTTCCAGCCGCTGAGCGCGGAGTTCCTGATCCGCTACCCGGCATTCCTGGCGCTGGAGTTGCTGCCCTTCGTCGCCGCCAACGCCCTCTTCGGGCGCCGCGAAGAGCACGGTCCCGGGCGCGCCACCTACCGAATCGCCGTGGCCTCTCTGGTGCTGATCCCGTGCTACCGAATCGGCGTGTCCAACGACTTCGCGATGCGCGCCTCGATCCCGGCGCTGGCGATCCTCGCGGTCGCCACCGGGCACACCGTTGCTAGCGTGCTTGCCCGCGCAGACAGGGCGGGGCGCGTCCTGCTCGGCCTCGTCCTGGCGCTCGGCAGCCTCACCGGGCTGGAGGAGGTCGGGCACACGCTGGCCACGCCGAACCAGGGCGCCAGCACCTGCGACTTCGTGCAGGCCTGGGACCAGTCGCCCTACAGCCGCCAGATGTCGGACGCCATCTACCTTGCCCGCCGCGACCGCATTCCCGGCCTGCTGCGCGCCGATCGGCCGCAGGCGCTCGAAACCGCGCCGAGCGCCAGCCCCTGCGTCGAGCGGCGCATGTGAGGGCGGCAGGCAGGCAGGCAAGGTTGAGGCCCGCCTTCAGTCATGGGTCTCAGACTCCGCTGAAGGCAGGTTTTTGGAGTCCGATGCCTA
>CAXSES010000131.1:0-7896 GCA_964236225.1 uncultured Acetobacteraceae bacterium | reverse complement strand
CCCCCTGCTTCAAGGCGGGGACCCCGCCAAAGGCTCGCCTTTGGAATCCACCACCTAAGTGAAGCCGGTCCAGGGGGGCTCCCCCTGGCGGGTCCAGGGCAGAGCCCTGGCCTTGCCTGCCTTGGCAAGTCAGGACAAAACCGTTGGTATCACGCCGTCGCCGCAACCGGCACGACGCGCCGCTGCACCGCTCGCGTGCCAGGCGTCACCAGTTGCACGCGGGCGACAGCCAGATCGACGCCGTGCGGACGATCACCGGCTCCACCGCGAGGCGCCGGCCGTGCAGCACCAGGACCAGCGCCAGGGCCGCCGCGGCCCAGCCCAGTCCGCCCGCGCGCACCGGGCCGCCGAGCCGCCGCCGGCCCGGCCACCCGCCCAGCCGGGCCAGCACCGCGCCGCCCGCCGCCGCCACGGCGCAGCCCACCGCGACCTCAACGGGGGTATGCACGCCCAGGGCCAGCCGGCTTGACCCGAACAGCGCCGCCACCGCCAGGCAGCACCCCGCCGAGACCGCCATGCCGCGGCGCAGCGCCAGCGCCAGCAACCCGCCATAGACGATGCCGCCGGCGGCGGTGTGCCCGCTCGGGCTGCGCAGCCCCAGGCCGAGGAGGCCGGTGTGACGCCCATCCTGCGCTGGCGTGGCGCAGGCGCCCACAGCGAGCTTGAGCAGCAGCAGCGCCAGCAGCACCCCGCCCACCGCCACCGCCCAGCCCCGCGCATCGCCGTCCGCCCCGGTACCGTCGCCCGCGCCATGGCCCGCGCCGCGCGGGCCGCGCGATCGCAGCGCCGCCAGCACCAGCAGCGCCAGCGGCAGCACCACCGCCTGGTCCGCGAAATCGGTGATCGCCGCCCAGCCCTGCAAACCCGTCATGCGCGGGGATCTCGCATCGCGAGGACCCCGCGCGGCGCCTCGTCGTCGCGCAGGGTCCCGTGGCGCGCCCCGGGCGGTCCTGCGGAGGCGCGGTCCCGGAGGCCGCCGCGGCCAGGATCAGGGCCTCGTGTCAGCGCGGGCGACGATCCCCGATCGACAAGCCGGCGCCGCATGCCAGAATGCGAGCGGGAATGACCATCGCGGCAGTCGTGCCGGGTGGCGGGAGCGGCGGACGATCGCATCATCCTGGGTGCGGCGAACCGGCCGCCATCGGGAGCGCGACGGGGATGCAGCCTGATCCGGCACGACGGGAGACGCTCGACCTGGAGCGGTACGTCCCGGCCTTCCTGTCCCTGCTGTCCAACAAGCTGTCCGCCGCCGCGTCGCGCGAGTGCCGCGAGGCGTTCGGGCTGGGCGCCACGGACTGGCGGGTCATGGCGCAGATCGCCGTCAGCCCGCGCAGCTCCGCCGCGCGGCTCTGCCTGTGCACCGGGCTCGACAAGGCCGCAGTGAGCCGGAGCTTCGCCGCCCTGGCGGGGCGTGGCCTGGTACGGCTGGAGACCAGGGGCCGCGACCGCGAGGCGGCGCTGAGCACGCGGGGCGAGCGCCTGCACGCGCACCTCCTGGCGCTGGCGCTGGAGCGCGAGCAGCGGCTGCTTGCCGGGTTCTCCGACCACGAGACCAGCACGCTGCGCCGGCTGCTGCGGCGGCTGGTCGCCAACCTGCCGGCCGTCGACGCCACCCACGCCGCCACGCAGCCGGAGGACGAGGACGCGTCCTGCGAACCGGCGGAACTCTGACGCGCGCAGCCGGGATCGCCGACCTGCGGGCGGGCAAGGCCGGGCTTCGCCCGGACCCACCAAGGGGCCGAGCCCTCTGGAAACCCTCTCCCGAAGCGGGCTGGGCTCCAGGGCGGACGCTTGGCGGAGTCGGAGGCCCATGTTCGGAGGCGGAGCCTCACCTTCGCTCGCTTCGATGGTTGCGTGCCCCGGCCGCCGGCACGGGAGCGCGCGGGCCTGCCGGTCAACTGATCCGCGAAAGGCGGTCAACTCCGCCGCAGCGGGCGGGGCGCTCCGCGAGGCGCACCCTGTCGGGAGAGTGGCGCGCCCGGAAAGACTCGAACTTCCAACCCCCAGATTCGTAGTCTGGTGCTCTATCCAATTGAGCTACGGGCGCCGCGGCCGGGATGTAGCCGAGCCCCGCGGTAGCCGCAAGGGAGCAGGCGGGCAATTCGTTCCCCCGGCTGGGCGGGCGGCACGCCCAGGGCCGGCCGCCTCAGGCCGCGAGCTTCTCCAGCTCGCGCAGCACGGACTCGCCCATCACGCTGCAGCCGACCCGCGCCGTGCCGGGCGAGTGGATGTCGGCGGTGCGCAACCCGTTGGCCAGCACGCGACCCACCGCCTGCTCGACCATCCCCGCGTCCTCGTCCATGCCGAACGAGGTGCGCAGCAGCATCGCGAAGCTCAGTATCTGCGCCAGCGGGTTGGCGATCCCCTTGCCCGCGATGTCGGGCGCGCTGCCGTGGATCGGCTCGTACAGCGCGTGCCTGCGCCCGTCCGCCGCCACCGCGCCCAGCGTCGCCGACGGCAGCATCCCCAGCGAGCCCGTGCACATCGAGGCCAGGTCGCTCAGGATGTCGCCGAACAGGTTGGAGGTGACGATCACGTCGAACTGCAGCGGGTTGCGCACCATCTGCATCGCGCAGTTGTCCGCATACATGTGCGACAGCGCCACGTCGGGATAGTCCGCCTCGCCCAGCGACTGCACCGTCTGGCGCCACAGCAGGCCGCTCTCCATCACGTTCGCCTTCTCCACGCTCGTCACGCGGCTCTTCCGCTTGCGCGCCAGGTCGAACGCCACCCGCGCCACCCGCTCGATCTCGGAGGTGTCGTAGCTCTCCGTGTTGAACCCGCGGCGGCGGCCGTCCGGCAGCGTCTCGATGCCGCGCGGCTCCCCGAAGTAGATGCCGCCTGTGCTCTCGCGCACGATCATCAGGTCGAGCCCGCGCACCACCTCGGGCTTGAGCGTGCTGGCGTTGACCAGCGGGTCGAGCACCACCGCCGGCCGCAGGTTCGCGAACAGCCCCAGCTCGGAGCGCAGCCGCAGGATCGCGATCTCCGGCCGGTTGTCGAAGCCCAGGTGGTCCCATTTCGGCCCGCCCACCGCGCCGAACAGGATCGCGTCGGCAGCCTTCGCCGCCGCCAGCGTCGCCTCGGTGATCGCCACCCCGTGCGCGTCGATGCAGGCGCCGCCCACCAGCTCCTCTGTGATGTCGAAGCGCACGCCGCGCGCACGCGCCATCCAGTCCACCACGCGCTTGACCTCGCGCATCACCTCGGGGCCGATGCCGTCGCCCGGGAGCACCAGAAGCGTCTTGTTGGCAGCCATCGCAGGGTTCTCCGGGCGGGGCAGCGCCCGCGATCAACAGACAGGCAGGAAAGGTCGAGGCTCCGCCTCAAACTCCGCCAAAGGCAGGCCTTTGGAATCCAGCACTTAAGTCGAGGGATCAAAGGGTCCTCGGACCCTTTGCGGGTCTGGGTAGAGCCCAGCCTTGCCTGCCTCAGACGCCCGCGATCCCCGGCATCCAGGGCTGCGCCGCCGCCCGCTCGGCCTCGAACCGCTCGATCTCGGCACCCCTTTGCATCGTCTCGCCGATGTCGTCGAGCCCGAGCAGCATCCTGTGCCTGCGAAACGAATCCACCTCGAAGCCGATCTCCTCGCCGTTCGGCCGGATCACCACCTGGCGCTCCAGGTCGACGGTGATCCGCGCATTGGCGCCCAGCCCCGCGTCGGCCATCAGCGTGTCGCACACCGCGCGCGGCAGCCGGATCGGCAGGATGCCGTTCTTGAAGCAGTTGTTGTGGAAGATGTCCGCGAAGTCCGGCGCGATCACGCAGCGGATGCCGAAATCCAGCAGCGCCCACGGCGCATGCTCGCGCGACGACCCGCAGCCGAAATTCTCGTGCGTGACCAGGATTTCCGCGTGGCGGTACGGCTCGCGGTTGAGCACGAACCCCGCCTTCTCCGACCCGTCCGCCTCGTAGCGCAAGCCGTCGAACAGGCTGCGCCCCAGCCCGGTGCGCGCGATCGTCTTGAGGAACCGCGAGGGGATGATCTTGTCCGTGTCGACGTTGGCCATCGGCAGCGGCGCCGCGATCCCGGTGAGCGTGGTGAACGGCTGCATCAGCCCGCGACCCCGAGCAGCCGCGCGTCGGTCAGCCGCCCCGTCACCGCCGCCGCCGCCGCCATCGCCGGCGACATCAGGTGGGTGCGCCCGCCCGGCCCCTGCCGCCCCTCGAAGTTGCGGTTCGACGTGGACGCGCAGCGCTGCCCCGGCGTCAGCTTGTCCGGGTTCATGCCGAGGCACATCGAGCACCCCGCCTCGCGCCACTCGAAGCCGGCGCCCGTGAACACCGCGTCCAGCCCCTCCTGCTCCGCCTGGAACTTCACCATCCCCGAGCCCGGCACCACCATCGCCCGCACGCCCTCGGCCACGCGCCGCCCCCGCACCATCGCGGCGGCCGCGCGCATGTCCTCGATCCGCCCGTTGGTGCACGAGCCGATGAACACGACATCGACCGGGATCGCCGTCATCGGCGTGCCGGGCACCAGCGCCATGTAGTCGAGCATCCGCTGCAGCTCCGCCCGCCGCGCCTCGTCGCCCGCCGCCGCCGGGTCGGGCACCACGCCGCCGATCGCCACCACGTCCTCGGGACTCGTCCCCCAGCTCACCATAGGGCTGATGTCCTCCGCCCGCAGCACGACGGTGCGGTCGTACGCCGCCCCCTCGTCGGACGGCAGGGTGCGCCAGTACTCGACCGCCCGCGCCATGGCCTCGCCCTTCGGCGCGAACGGCCGCCCCTCCACGTAGCGGAACGTCGCCTCGTCCGGCGCCACCAGCCCCGCGCGCGCCCCGGCCTCTATGCTCATGTTGCAGATCGTCATCCGCCCGGCCATGTCGAGCCCGCGGATCGCCTCGCCCGCGTACTCGATCACGTGCCCGGTCCCGCCCGCCGTGCCGATGGTGCCGATGATCGCCAGCATCACGTCCTTGGCGCTCACCCCGGCGGGCAGCACCCCGTCCACCCGCACCAGCATGTTACGCGCCGGCTTCTGCAGCAGGGTCTGCGTCGCCAGCACGTGCTCGACCTCGCTGGTGCCGATCCCGAACGCCAGCGCCCCCATCGCCCCATGCGTCGAGGTGTGGCTGTCCCCGCACACGATGGTCATCCCCGGCAGGCTGATGCCCTGCTCCGGCCCCACGATGTGCACGATCCCCTGCTCCCGGCTCAGCAGCGGGAAGTAGGGCACCCCGAACTCCGCGACGTTGCGCTCCAGCGTCTCCACCTGAAGCCGCGAATCCGGCTCCGCGATGCCCAGGCGCCGGTCGCTGGTCGGCACGTTGTGATCCGTCACCGCGATCGTCGCGTCCGGGCGGCGCACCCGGCGGCCGGACAGGCGCAAGCCCTCGAAGGCCTGCGGACTCGTGACCTCGTGCACCAGGTGGCGGTCGATGTAGAGCAGGCAGGTGCCATCCGCGGAACGCTCGACGACGTGGGCATCCCAGATCTTGTCGAACAAGGTGCGAGGCGTCAGCATGAGACGTTCTCCCCGGGAGACAAGCAAGGCCAGGTCTCTGCCCTGGACCCGCCGGGGCCTGAGGCCCCGAACCCACGCTACTTAAGAAAGCAAGCCCCGGCCCCGCGCAGGGAAACACCAACGGATGCGGGTCTGGGGGCGCTGCCCCCAGCGGGTCCAGGGCAGAGCCCTGGCCTTGCTTACTCTGCTGCAGCGGGGGCGGTGGCCTCGCCCCCCGCGTTGGCCGCGACCCGCGTGTCGCGCGCCTTCTCGGCGATGCGCGCCGACTTGCCGCGGCGCCCGCGCAGGTAATACAGCTTCGCGCGCCGCACGTCGCCGCGACGCAGCACCGCGATCTCGGAGATCGTCGGCGCGTAAAGCGGGAACACGCGCTCCACGCCCTCGCCGTAGCTGATCTTGCGCACGGTGAAGTTGCTGTTCAGGCCGCGATTGGAGCGCGCGATGCACACGCCCTCGTAGGCCTGCACGCGGGTCCGCTCGCCCTCGACCACCTTCACCGACACCTTGAGCGTGTCGCCCGGCGCGAAGTTGGGCACGGCGCGCGCGGCGCTCAGGCGGGCCATCTCCTCGGCCTCGTAGGTCTGGATGATGTTCATGGTGGTGGTCCCTCTCGATTCCGCTCAGTTACGGCCCGACGGCCGCCGTTGCAACATTCCCGCGCCGCCGCGCCCACAGGTCGGGCCTGCGCTCGCGCGTGATCCGCTCCGCCTCGCCTTTGCGCCAGGACGCGATCGCCGCGTGGTGGCCCGACAGCAGCACGTCGGGCACCCGCCGGCCCGCCCACTCCGCCGGCCGCGTGTAGTGCGGATACTCCAGCAGCCCGTCGGCGAAGCTCTCCTCGACCGCGCTCGAAGCCGCCCCCATCACGCCCGGCAGCAGCCGCACGCACGCCTCCAGCAGCACCATCGCCGCCACCTCGCCGCCCGCCAGCACGTAATCGCCCACGCTGACCTCGACCGCGCCGCGCGCCTCGATCACCCGCTGGTCGATGCCCTCGTAGCGCCCGCACAGCAGCACCACGCCCGGCCCCTCTGCCCAGCCCCGCGCGTCCGCCTGCGTCAGCGTCCGCCCACGCGGCGTGAGGCACACCAGCGGGCGTGCCCCCGCCTCGCCGGCCCCAGCGCCTGCCTCCGCGTCGCCGTCAAGCTCCGCTGCGATCGCCGCGTCCACCACGTCGGGCCGCAGCACCATGCCCGCGCCGCCCCCGAACGGCGTGTCGTCCACGCTGCGGTGCGGCCCCAGCCCGTGCCCGCGCATGTCGCGCGCCGACAGGCTCCACAGCCCCGACGCCAGCGCGCGTCCCGCCAGCGCCTGCCCGAGCGGCCCGGGGAACATCGCCGGGAACAGCGTCAGCACGCCCGCGCGCCACGCCGGCCGCTCCGCCGCGCTCACGCCGTCGCCTCGCCCGGCTGCGCGGCCGCGTCCGCGGGCAGCTCCCGCGCCTCCACCTCGTCGGGCGGCACCACGACCAAGCGCCGCGCCGCCACGTCCACCACCGGCACCGCCGCCCGGGTGAACGGCACCAGCAGCGGCGCCGCGCCCTCGCGCACGATCTCCAGGCTGGTCCCCGCGCCGTAGTCGTGCACCACCAGGACCTGCCCGATCGCCATCCCGTCGGGCGCCACCGCCTGCAGGCCCACCAGGTCGGCGAGGTAGAACTCGTCCTCGTCGGCCGGCGGCAGGCGGTCGCGCGCCACGTAGAGCTGGAGGTTCGTCAGCCGCTCCGCCTCGCTGCGGTCCGCGACCGCGCGCCCGGCGGCGTCGCGCAGCTCCGCGACCCCCGCCTGCCGCCAGGCGAGCGTCCAGCCCCGCCCGTCCGCGTCGACGAGCGGCCCGTACTCCGCCAGCGCCCCCGGCTCGGCCGTGTAGCTGTGCACGTGCACCAGCCCGCGCACGCCGTGCGGCCGGCCGACCACGCCCAGAAGGATGCGCTCCTGCGCCACCCTCTTCCCCGTCCGCCCCGCCCGTTCAGGCGGCGTTGGCGGCGGCGCGCTCCTGCGCCTTCTTCTTCGGCGCCGACTGCACCGGCTGCTCGCGGAACACCGGCATCGGCGCGAGGCCGGCCTTGCCGAGGAACTTCGCCACGCGGTCGGTGGCCAGCGCGCCCTCGCTCAGCCAGTGCCTGATCCGCTCGTCCTTGAGGCGGATGCGGTCGGCGTGCTCGGCCGGCAGCATCGGGTTGTAGCTGCCGAGCTGCTCGATGAAACGGCCGTCGCGCGGCGAGCGGCTGTCGGCGACCACGATGTGGTAGTAAGGGCGCTTCTTGGCGCCGGCGCGTGCAAGGCGGATCTTCAGGCCCATTCAATCAACTCCTGTGCCGGACCGGCCCTGTGCCGCGTCCGTTCGCCCCCGTGCGGAGGTAGGCAATCAAGCAAGGCTGGGCTCTGCCCAGACCCGCCAGGGGCGAGCCGCCCCTGGACCCGGCG
>CAXSES010000130.1:0-7963 GCA_964236225.1 uncultured Acetobacteraceae bacterium | reverse complement strand
GACCAGGCGCTCGGCGCGGGTTCCGGCGCGGCCCATCCTGGTGGCGGGTCGGGCGCAGCAGCAGCACGCACAGCGCCGGCGTGAGCGTCAGCGCCACGAAGCCCGACAGCGTCACCGCGATCGCCACCGTGGCCGCGAACTGGCGGTAGAGCTGCCCGGTCAGCCCGCCCTGCAGCGTCACGGGCACGAACACCGCGCACAGCACCAGCACGATCGCGACCAGGGCGCCGCCGACCTCGCCCATCGCGCGCACCGTGGCCTCGCGCGGGCAAAGCCCTTCCTCGTCGATCAGGCGCGAGACGTTCTCGACCACCACGATCGCGTCGTCGACCACGATGCCGATCGCGAGCACCAGGCCGAACAGGGTGAGCAGGTTGATCGAGTAGCCCAGCGCGGCGAGCCCCGCGAAGGTGCCGATCACCGAGACCGGCACCGCCAGCAGCGGGATCAGCGTGGCGCGCAGGCTGCGCAGGAACGCCCACACCACCAGCGCCACCAGCGCCATCGCCTCGCCCAGGCCGAGCAGCGTCTCGCGGATCGAGGCGCGCACGAACTGCGTGGTGTCGAGCGGCGTGCTCCAGCTCATCCCCGGCGGGAAGTCGCGCGCCAGCGCCTCCATGCGCGCCCGCAGCGCCGCCATCACGGAGAGCGCGTTGGCGCCGGGCTGGAGGAAGACGCCGATCGGCATCGCCGGGCCGCCGTCCTGCACCGCGTCGAAATCGTAGTGCTCCGAGCCGAGCTGCAGCCGCGCCACGTCGCGCAGGCGCAGCGCGGTGCCGTCGGGGCCGGCGGCCAGGATGATCGCGTCGAACGCCGCCGCGTCGGGCAGTCGTCCGGGCGCGGTCATCCCGGTGGTCCAGGCGCCGCCGCGGTCGGGCGGGCCGTTGAGCGTGCCGGTGGCGAACTGGCCGTTCTGCGCGCGGATCGCGTCCGCGACGTCGGCCGCGGTGAGGCGGTATTGCGCGAGCTTGTCTGGGTGCAGCCACACCCGCATCGCGTAGTCCTTCTGCGCGAAGAAGTCGGCCTGCCCGACGCCTGGCACGCGCTTGAGCTCGTCGATCACCTGGCGCTGCGCGTAGGCGCCGAGGAACAGGTCGTCGTAGCGCCTGCCCGGCGAGCCGAGCGAGACGATGGCGAGCAGCGTGCCCGACGACTTGGACACCTGGATGCCGGCGCGCTGGGTTTCGGCGGGCAGGGTGCTGGTCACGGTCTGCACCCGGTTGCTGACGTTGATCGTCGCCTGGTCCGGGTCGGTGCCGATGTCGAAGCTCGCGGTCAGCGACAGGGAGCCGTCGCTGACGTTGGACTGGAGGAACAGCAGGTGGTCGACGCCGTTGATCGCGCGCTCCAGCGGCAGGGCCACTGTCTGCGCCACGCTGGCGGCGTCGGCGCCGGGGTAGGTCGCGGCGACCTGGACCTGCGGCGGGACGATCTTCGGATACTGCGCGACCGGAAGGGTGCCGATGGAGACCAGGCCGGCGAGCGTGATCACCAGCGACAGCACCGCCGCCAGCACGGGGCGGTCGATGAAGGTGCGGGCGTTCAGCATGGCGATGAAGGACAGGCAAAAAGAAAGCAAGGCTGGGCTCCGCCCAGACCCGCCAGGGGAGAAGCCTCCCCTGGACCCGCCTTACTTAAGGGAAGCCGTCCAGGGGGCTTCCCCTGGCGGGGTCCAGGGGCAGAGCCCCTGGCCTTGCCTGCCTTGTCCGTCACGGTGCGCCGACCTCCACCGCGCGCCCGTCCTCGACCCTGAGCACGCCCTCCGTGACCACCCGCTCGCCGGCCGCGAGGCCCGATCGCACCACCCAGGACGCCACCGTCGTTCCGCCCGGCACCGGGGCGTCGACGACCTCCGGCCCGAGCGTCAGCCCGTGCCGCCTGGCGCGTCCGTCCGCGCCCACGACCCAGGCGTAGGACCCGGCGGCGTCCTGCTGCACCGCCTGCTGCGGCACGCTCAGCGCGTCGGGCAGGGTGATGCCGCCGATGCGCACGCGCACGAAGGCGCCGGGCAGCAGCCGGTCGTCGGGGTTGGGGAACAGGGCGCGGCCTCGCACCGTGCCGGTCGCCTGGTCGACGCTGCTGTCGGTGAAGTCGACGGCGCCGGGACGCGGGTAGGGCGTGCCGTCCTCGCCCAGCACCGTGGCCGGCAGGCGGTCCAGGCCGTCGCCGCCGTCGCGCCGCAGGGCGCGCAGGGTGGCGAGGTCCTCGTCGGTGAACGCGAAGCCGACATAGATCGGGTCCGTCTGCGTGATCGTCGTCAGCAGGGTGTTCGCGGCCACCAGGCTGCCCTCCGGGAGCGCCTCCAGGCTGGTGATGCCGGCGAGCGGGGCGGCCACCGTGGTCCATGACAGCGTCAGCGCCTCCGTGCGCAGGGTGGCCCGCGCGGCGGCCAGGGTCGCGTCGGCGAGGGCGGCTGCGGAGGCGGCGTCGTCGCGCGACACGAGGCTGCCGGCCTGGGTGGTGAGCAGTGCCTCGGCGCGCCGCTGGTCGCGGATCGCCTTGTCGCGCTGCGCCTCTGCCTGCTGCACCAGGGCGGCGGCGTGGGCGACGGCGGCCTCGTACGGCGCTGGGTCGAGGCGCACCAGCACCTCGCCGGCGGCGACCCGCGCGCCCTCCGTGTAGCGGCGCTGCAGCAGCAGGCCGCCGACGCGGGCGCGGATTTCGGTGCGGCGGAAGGCGGTCACGCGGCCCGCGTACTCCCAGGTCAGCGCGACCGCGTGCGGCTGCACGGTCACGGCGGAGACCTGCGGCGGGACCATAGGCTTGGCGGCGGGCCTCGGGGGGTCGCAGGCGGCCAGCGCCAGAAGCAAGGCAAGGCCAGGGGCTCTGCCCCCCATGCCTTGAAGCAGGGACCCCGCCAGGGCGAGCCGCCCTGGACCGGCGCACGTAAGAAGACCGCGGCGTCGTGCCGCAGTCCTCGTCGAGGTTTCCAAAGGCGAGCCTTTGGCGGGGTCCCCGCTTCCAGGCATGGGGGGCAGAGCCCCTGGCCCTGCTTGCTTGCCCGGCCTCATTCCGCGAGCAGCCCCATCGACTGCCGCTCGAACATGCGCCGGTAGATCCCGCCCGGCCGCGCCAGCAGCGCCGCGTGGGTGCCGTCCTCCGCGATGGCCCCGCCGTCGAACACCACGATGCGGTCAAGCGCGCGCACCGTGGACAGGCGGTGGGCGATGACGATGGCGGTGCGCCCGGCCATCAGGCGGTCCATCGCCTCCTGGATCAGCGCCTCGCTGTCGGAGTCCAGGCTGGCGGTGGCCTCGTCGAGCACCAGGATCGGCGCGTCGGCGAGGAAGGCGCGCGCGATCGCCACGCGCTGCCGCTCGCCGCCGGACAGCTTGACGCCGCGCTCGCCGACCAGCGTGCGGTAGCCCTGCGGCAGGCGCGCGATGAAGCCGTGCGCGTTGGCCAAGCCCGCTGCGTGCTCGATCTCGCGCGCCGTGGCGCCGGGGCGGGCGTAGGCGATGTTCTCGGCGAGGCTGCGGTGGAACAGCAGCGGCTCCTGCGGCACGATGGCGATCTGCCCGCGCAGCGAGACCTGCGCCACGCGAGCGATGTCCTGACCGTCGACGAGGATGCGGCCGGCGGTCGTGTCGTGCAGTCGCTGGAGCAGCTTGACGAAGCTGCTCTTGCCCGAGCCGGAGTGCCCGACCAGTCCGACGCGCTGCCCGGCGGGGATGGTGATCCGCAGGTCGCGGAACAGCGTGGCCGCGTGCGGGCCGTAGCGGAAGCCGACGCGGTCGAACTCCACGCGGCCCCCTCTGCCGCGACCTGGGGCCACGCGCAGCGCGGGCGCGCCCGGCGCGTCGTCGATGCCGAGCGGGTGGGCGTGCAGGCCGACCAGCTCCTCCAGGTCGTTGACCGAGCGTTGCAGGTGGCGGACCTGCTGGCCTATGTCCTGAAGGTAGCCCTGCACCACGAAGTAGCTGGTGAGCACGGTGGCGACGCCCCCCGGCCCCGCGCTCCCTGTCCACCAGAACCAGGTCCCCAGCGCGGTGACTCCGGTGCGCAGCGCGAGCAGCCCGCCCCCGAGCCCTGCGTGGACCATCATCCCGCGCCCCCAGGTCCGCCGCGTCCTGCGCCGCCACTTGCCCACGACGCGCGCGAGCCGGTCGTCCTCGCGCGCCTCCGCGCCGAACGCCTTGACCACGGCGTTGCACGTGACCGCATCCGCGAGCGCGCCCCCGAGCCGCGTGTCCCACAGGTTCGACAGCCGCGACGCGAGCCCCACCCAGTTCGACGCCAGCACCGCGCCCGCGACGTAGAGCGCGCTCCCGCCCGCGACCAGCGCCCCCATCATCGGCCAGCGCAGCCCGAGCACGAGCGCGGTTCCGACCAGCGCCGCCAGCGCGGGGATCAGCTCGAAGATCAGCGTGTCGTTGAGCAGTTCGAGCGCAGCGCTGCCCCGGGTGATCTGGCGCACCGTGGAGCCCGCGAAGCTGTTGGCCTGCCAGTCCGCGGAGAACCGCTGCACCCGTGCGAACGTGTCGAGCGTGACCGCCTGCATCATCGCGAGATCGAGCCTGGCCGTGCCGAGCAGCCCGGCATACCGCAGCACGACGACCGCCGCCCCGAGCCCCGCCATGCCCAGCAGGTCGACCAGCGCGCGGTGCCCCGCCGCCGCATGGGCCAGCCCCTCGGCATTGGCCACCGCATCGACCAGCCGTCCGGCATAAATCGGCATCACCACGTCGGCCGCTGTCGACAGCAGCGCGGCGGCCACGATCGCGCCAACGAGCGCCGCCTGCCGCCGCCAGCGGCGCAGCACGAAGCCGAGCACCGCGCGCATGGGCGCAACGGTCTTTGTGCGGGGGGTCATCTGTGCGTGGCGGCGCCGCGTCCTGCGGCGGCCGCTCCCTCGATGGAGTGCGCTGGCCGCGAGGAGGCGCGGCGTGGGATGTCGCGGGCCGCGGAGGCCCTGGCCGGTCGCTAGGGCGAGCGGCGGGCGCGGACAGCGGAGACGGGAGTTCGCGGTGACTTGCTCATGCGTCGCTCCCTGATTCCACGGCTTGACAGCGCGTCGTCCTGTAACTTTGGCGAGCGGCGCTGTCCATTGTTTTTTGGAGCAGATGCGGGAAGGCCGGGGCTCCGCCCCCGTATCGCCGGCCTGGTCTCACGCGGCGAGGTCGAGCGTCGCCTGCGTCACGTCCGGGTCGTCCGGGTCGCGCCTCAACGCGAAGCCGAGGCGGCGGGCAAAGGCGAGCATCGGCGCGTTCTCCGACAGGATCAGCCCGGTGACGCGCGCGACGCCCTGCGCCGCCGCCCAGGCGAGCAGGCAGCGCATCAGCGCGGTGGCCAGTCCCTGGCCCTTCGCGGCGGGCTCCACCAGCACGGCGAACTCCGCCTCCGCGGTGCGCTCGCCTGGGCCGGGGCGGAGCAGGCGGCTCACGCCCATGGTCTCGTGGCTGCCCTCGCGCACGGCCACGAACGCCATCTCGCGCACGTAGTCGATCTGGGTCAGGCGCACTGTCTGCTCGGCGGAGAGCCGGGTGCGGCCGCCGAAGAAGCGGTAGCGGATGTCCTCGGGGTCAAGGCGGCGGAACAGGGCGTCGTGGGCCTGCGCGTCCTCGGGCCGAATCGGCCGCAGCAGGAAACTCTGCCCCGCGCGCGAGGTCCAGGCGTGCATCAGATGATCGGGGTACGGCGCGATGGCGAGGTCCGTCGCCGCCGGGGCAGGGCCGGGCCGCAGGCGGATGCCGGCCGCCACCGCGACCACGCCGGCCGTCGTCGCGAGCAGCGGGTCGACGTGCAGCGTGGCGATGGCCGGCAGGTCGACGAGCATCTGGCTGATGCGCACCAGGGTGTCGGCCACTGCGTCGCGGCTGGCGGCGGCGGTGTCGGCCGCGGTGGAGAGCAGCCGGCCGACGTCGGTGCGTCCGACCAGCGCCCGGGCGAGCGCGAGGTTCAGCGGCGGCAGCTCGTGGGCCAGGTCGTGCACCACCCGCGCGGCATCCGCGCCGGGGCTCAAGGCAATCGCGGGGCCGAACACCGGGTCGTCGGCGACGCGCACCGACAGCGCGCGGGCCGGCGGCGGGCGGTGTCGCACCAGCACGCCGTGGGGCGAGCCGTCGGACAGCAGCAGGCGCGCCGCGGCCGCGGCACCCTGGGGATCGGCGGCATCGAGGCAGTCGACCGGGGCGGTGTCCGGACCGTGGGTGGCCGGTTCGGCCTGGTCGGCGGCCGTCGCCCCGGGCGGAGCCTCCCTGTGCGGCGCGCGGCGCACGACGCTTACCGGCAGCCCGACCTCGATGGCCGCCGCCGCCGCCGCGTCCGGGTCGCGGACGACCCGTGACGGCGGCACGCCGATGCCGTAGGCGGCCAGCAGCGCCAGCGCCTCCTCCGGCCACAGTGCCGCACGGCCCTCCCGCGCCGCGCCGTCGAGGAGGGCAAGGGCACGGGCGCGGTCGGGGTGCAGGTCGGCCAGCATCCCGGGCGGCAGCTCGCGCGCAGCGGCGGCGGCCTGGTGGCGCTGCACGAGATGGAGGAAGCCGCGCACCGCCTGCTCCGGCGAGGCGAACACCGGCAGCCCGGCATCGGCCAGCACGCCGCGCAGCGCGGCGCCTGTGCTCTCGCCCAGGACGCAGGCCAGCAGCGGCAGCCGGGTCGCGGCTGCGCAGGCGGCCAGCGCCGCGACGCCCGCCTGGTCGGCGATCCCGGTCGGGGCGAGAACCGCGAGCACGCCGCCCAGGCCGGGCTCGGCTGAGATCATCGCGCAGGCCTCGGCCAGCCGGGTGGGGGCGTCGGTGCCGACCTGGATCACGCCGCGCTCGATCGAGACCGGCAGGCTGGCGCGCAGGGCCGCGGCGCCGTGCTCGCTGGTCCGGTGCAGCGCGAGGCCGGAGCCGAGCGCCGCGTCCGCCGCGAGCCGGCCCAGGCTGATCGAGCTGGTCACGATCGCCAGCGTGTCGTGGCGGAGGGCGCGGGCGCGGGTCAGCGTTTCCGCGGCGGCGAGCAGGTCCTCGTAGCGACGCACGCATAGGATGCCGGCGCGGCGCAGGGCGGCCTCGAACACCGCCTCCGCGGCGCCATCCTCGTCGAGCAGCCGCCCGCCGGGACGGATCGCCACCACAGGGCGCAGCCGCGAGGCGGCGCGGGCGGCGGAGATAAAGCCGCGGCGGTCATGCAGGCGGCGCATGTCGAGCAGGATCGCGCCGGTGCCTGGATCGCGCGACAGCCAGTCCAGCGTGACCGCGAAGCCGAGCCCGAGGCCCGCGTTGTTGCCGATGCCGACGATGTGGCTGAACCCCACGCCGTTCGGCCCCGACCAGTCCAGCACCGCGCGGCACAGCGACGCCGATTGCGACACCAGCGCCACGCGGCCCGCGCGCGGCGGCAGGTGGGCGAGCGAGGCGTTCAGGCCGATCGACGGCACGCACAGGCCGAACGAGTTCGGCCCCATGGCGCGCACCCCGGCGGCGAGCCCGGCCGCGCGCAGCGCCGCGTGCCCGCCGGGCATCGTCGAGGTGACGAGCGCCAGCCTGGTGCCGCGCCGTCCCAGCGCCAGCAGGGCGGCCGGCACCGCCTCGGCCGGGCCCGAGAGCACAGCGAGGTCGGCCGACTGCGGCAGCGCGTCGATCGCGGCCACTGTGTCGGCGCGCAGCACCGCGCCAGGGAAGCCCGCGAGGTTGGCGGCGAGGCGTGCGCCGTCGGCGGTGCCGGCGCCCACCAGCGCGACGCTGCGCGGACGGAACAGCCGCTCGACGCGCAGCGGCCCCGGGTCAGGGGCGGGGTCGGCGGATCGGGGCGTGTGCGGCTGGGTCATGCTGGTCCTGCTGGCCGTGGTCCGAATGTCGGAACCGCTTCGGGCCTAGAGTGTAAGGAGGCCGCCCCGCCCGGCTGCGACGACGCGGTCGGGTAACACCAACGGCCGAATGCAATGCCCGGTCTAGCAAGCAAGGCCAGGGGCTCTGCCCCCCACGCTTCAAGGCGGGGACCTCGCCAAAGGCTCGCCTTTGGAAACCACTACTTA
>CAXSES010000129.1:0-8061 GCA_964236225.1 uncultured Acetobacteraceae bacterium | reverse complement strand
GCTCTGCCCAGACCCGCCAGGGGCGAGCCGCCCCTGGACCGGCGCTTTCTTAAGTCATGGATTCCAAAGGCCTGCCTTTGGCGGAGTTTGAGGCAGAGCCTCAACCTTGCTTGCTTCCGGCCCGGGCGCTACCGGCGCAGCTCCATCTGGATCGGCCCCTCGCGCCGGCCGTGGGTGAACTGATCCACCATCGGGTTGCCGCTCGCCAGCAGCTCCCGCGCGCCGCCTTCCCAGATGATCCTGCCGCCGAACAGCATCGCGGCGCGGTCGCCGATCCGCGTGGCGCTGGCCATGTCGTGGGTGATCGCGATCGCGGTCGAGCCCAGCCGCTTCACGCAGTCGTTGATCAGGCCGTCGATCACCGCGCCCATGATCGGGTCGAGCCCGGTGGTCGGCTCGTCGAAGAACAGGACGTCCGGCTGCGCCGCGATCGCGCGCGCAAGGCCCACGCGCTTCTGCATGCCGCCCGACAGCTCGGCCGGCGACAGGTCGCCCACCGACGGCGACAGCCCCACCTGCGCGAGGATGTCGGCCGCGCGCGCCCGCGCCGCCTCGCGTGTGATGCGGGGCCGTCCGCGCGTGTGCGCCAGCAGCGCGAACGCCACGTTCTCCCAGACCGGCAGGCTGTCGAACAGGGCGCCGTTCTGGAACAGCATGCCGATCCTGGCGCGCGCCGCCTCGCGCCCTGCGCGGGGCAGGCGGAGGATGTCGCGGCCGTCGATCTCGATCGTGCCCTCGTCCGGCGTGATCAGGCCCAGGATCGACTTGATCAGCACGGACTTGCCGGTGCCGGAGCCGCCGATCACCACCATCGAGGTGCCGGGCATCACGTCGAGATCGACGCCGTCGAGCACCTGCTTGTCGCCGAAGCGCTTGCGCAGGCCGCGGACGCGGATCTTGGGAACCGGGCCGGGAAAGCCGGTCGCCTGCGCCTCGAAGCGCGAACCCGACGAGCGCGGCGCCCTGCCATCGCCGCCGCTCATCGGGCGAAGAACAGCTCGGTCAGGACGTAGTCGAAGGACAGGATCAGGATCGACGCGCTGACCACCGCCGAGGTGGTCGCGGACCCCACGCCCTGCGCGCCGCCTCGGCTGTTGTAGCCGTGGTAGCAGCCCATCAGCGCGATCAGGAAGCCGAACACCGCCGCCTTGGCGAGCCCGACCACCACGTCGGTCGTGGTCATGAACGACGCCGTGGCGTGGATGAAGGCCGGCGGGTTGAAGCCGAGCTTGACCACAGCGATCACGAAGCCGCCGAGCACGCCGATCACGTCGGCCACCAGCACCAGCAGCGGCAGCGCGACCGTCGCCGCCAGCAGCCTCGGCGTCACCAGGTACTTCATCGGATCGGTGGACAGCGTCGTGAGCGCGTCGATCTGGTCGGTCACGCGCATCGTGCCGAGTTCCGCGGCCATCGCGGCGCCCACCCGCCCTGCCACCATCAGGCCGCCCAGCACCGGCGCCAGCTCGCGCACCACGGACAGCACCACGATGCTGGCGATGGCGCTCTCCGCGCCGAAGCGGGCGAAGCCGCTGTAGGATTGCAGGGCGATCACCATGCCGGCGAACACCGCGGTCAGCGCCACCACAGGCAGGCTGAAATAGGCGAACTCGACGAAGGCGCGCAGGAACATCCGGCCGTGGAACGGCGGCCGCAGCAGGTGCGACGCGCCCGCCAGCCCGAACAGCGCCACCCGCCCGGCCGAGGCGCAGGCGTCGAGCACGCCTGCGCCGAGCGCCGCCACCGCGCCGAGCAGGACCGCGCCAGGCCCTGTCCCCGCAGCACCTGGACGCAGCCTCGCCAGGCTGGCCTCGGGCGCGCCCCGCGCCGACGCGCCGCCCACGGCGCCGTCCGCGGCGGCGACGAGGCGGTCGCGTCCGTTGCCGGCCGTGCCGCTCACAGCGCGGTGTAGTCCCGCTCGTAGCGCGGGCCCAGGGAGGTCAGTATCTCGTAGGCGTTGGTGCCGGCGCGGGCGGCCACCTCGTCGGGGGGAAGGTCGGGGCCGATCAGCTCCAGCCAGGCGCCGGGCCGGACCGCCGGATGGTCTGTGACGTCGAACGTGGTCAGGTCCATGGAGACACGCCCTACCAGCGGGACGGGCCTGCCGTCAAAGCTGGCCCGCCCCGCGTTGGACAGGGCGCGCGGCAACCCATCCGCATAGCCGACCCCCAGGGTCGCGATCCTGCTGTCGCGACCCGCGATCCAGGCGCCGTTGTAGCCGACGCCGGCGCCCGTCGGCACGGCGCGCACGGACAGGACCCTGGCGGACAGCCGCAGGGTCGGCCGCATCGGGTTCGGCCGTCCCGGGACGGGGTTGATGCCATAGAGCGCCGCCCCCGGCCGGGCGAGATCGGAGCCGAACCCGTCGCCGAGGAACAGCCCGGAGGAGTTCGCCATGGAGCGCGGCACGACGCGGGCGAGTGCCGCGTCGAGGCGGGCGCCTTCGCGTGCGAAGGCCAGGCGCTGGGCGGCGTTGGCGGGGCTGTCCGGCGTGTCGGCGGCGCAGAGATGGGTCATGACGTAGCGAAGCGCCACCCCGTCCAGCAGCCACGGCCTGCGCACCAGGGCGTCGAACTCCTCCGCGTCCAGGCCGAGGCGGTTCATGCCTGTATCGACATGCAGCAGCGCCGGGAGCGCCCGCCCGACCCGACGCGCCTCCGCGGCCCACTCGCCGATCTCGCCCAGCGTGCCGAGCGCCGGCAGCAGATCGTGCTCGACGTAGGCGCCTGCCTCGTCCGGGCACAAGCCGTTCAGCACGCACAGCATCGCGTCCCCCAGCAGCGGCCGGAGAGCGCGCGCCTCCTGCGCGTGGGCGGTGAAGAAGTGCCGGCATCCCTCCGACAGCAGGCGGGGCGCGATCCTGGCCGCGCCCAGACCGTAGCCGTCGGCCTTGAGCACGCCCGCAACATCGCCGCGGTGGCGTGCGCGCAGCAGGCGCCAGTTCGCGGCGATGGCGTCGAGGTCGATGGCGAGGCGGGTCGTGGCTGGCGTGGCACCCTCGGCGGAACGGCACGGCGTCCAGGCATGGGCCGGCCGGATTGAAACCCTGCGCGCGAGGATCGGCGCCCGGGTGCAGCCTGTCCTGGCGAGGCGGCACCGAATGCCCGCAGCCGCGTTGTCAGGCGATGAGCAAAGCCGCCCCTGTCCTGCCCGGACCTGACGCCGAGATGCCGGGTTCCTCCAGCGGCGGCAAGGCCCGCGCCGGCAGGATCAGCGCGGGTGGCAGCAAGATCCGCGCCAGTTCGTGTGCCGCTAGTTCCTGTGTCGATGGTCACGGCGCCTCGGCAGGGCAGGCGGTGGCCGCGATGGCCGAACTTCCGGCAGCGCAGGTCGCACGGCCCGGGATCGCACGACGTGCCCTGGGCGGGATGGGGCTGCTGCTCGCTGCCGGATGCTCGCCGGCCAGGGTCCTCAACGACCTGGCGCCGCGGCGCCTGGTGGCCGAGGACGTGCCCTATGGCGACGGGCCGCGGCGCACGCTGGACGTCTATGCGCCCGATCCCGGCGCCGCGACGTCCCCGCCTCCCGTGGTCGTGTTCCTGTATGGCGGCGGCTGGAAGGATGGCGGCAAGGCGACGTACCGCTTCGTCGGCGGAGCCCTGGCGCAGCGCGGCGCGGTCGTGGTGATCCCCGACTATCGGCTGTATCCGCAGGTGCGGTACCCGGACTTTCTCCGCGACTGCGCGGCCGCGGTGCGCTGGGCCTGCGAGAACGCCGCTCTCCTGGCTGCGTCGCGCTCGGCGGCGCGGGCCGGGGCGGCGGGCGGGGCGGTGTTCCTCATGGGGCACTCTGCCGGGGGCTACAACGCGGCGATGCTGGCCTTCGACGCGCGCTGGCTCGGCGCGCAGGGCCTGCGGCCGCGCGAGGCGCTGCGCGGGTTGATCGGGCTGGCCGGCCCCTACGATTTCCTGCCGCTGCACACCGCCGAGCTGGCGTCGATCTTCGGCGGCGCGGACCGCATCGACACCCAGCCGATCACCTATGCCGGCACCCTCGGCCCGCCCGCCTTCCTCGCCGCGGGCAGCGCGGACACCACGGTGATGCCCGCCAACACGCTGCGGCTCGCCGCCCGCATCCGCGCGGCCGGCGGCTTCGTGGAGGAGCGCATCTACCCCGGGGTCGGCCATGCCGAGATCATCGGCGCCATGGCCGCGCCGCTGCGCTTCCTGGCGCCGAGCCTGCGCGACACGCTCGGCTTCCTGGGCCTGCGGCGGCCCGCGGGTGACGCGACGACCTTGCCTGCCGGCGAGCCGCCGGTTTCGCGGCCAGGCTGACGCTCCTTCACCCGCCGCCACGCAGCCGATTTGCTCAAGCACGCGACCCTTCAAGATCCCTTCCTGAGCAGGGGATTCCAAAGGCGAGCCTTTGGCGGAGTTTGAGGCAGAGCCTCAACCTTGCCTGCTGCCTGGCTCATCCCTGCGGCCCGGCACAGAACCGCCCCCATCGCCGATCCGGCCTCTCGCGCCGGTATCTTCCTGCCAGCGACGGCCTGTCTTCCATGCGGAAGTATCGCGGCGGTAAAGGCAGATGTTTGAGGCCGGACCTGCCCTGGGGTATTTGCTTGTGCCAGAGACGCGGACGCCCGGGCGGACCTACCGCTTCCGGGGGCAAGACGCGATTGGGAGGACTGCATGACCGGACGCCACTTCCTCAACGTTCCCGGGCCGACCAACGTCCCGGACCGCATCCTCAACGCGATGCACGTCCCGATGGAGGACCACCGCAACCCGAACTTCCCGAAGCTGACGCTGCCGCTGTTCGAGCAGCTCAAGCGCCTGTTCCGCACCACGACCGGCCAGGCGTTCATCTTCCCCGCCACCGGCACCGGAAGCTGGGAGGCGGTGCTGACCAACACGCTCAGCCAGGGCGACAAGGTCCTCGCGCCGCGCTTCGGCCAGTTCAGCTCCCTGTGGATCGACCTCGCCCAGCGCCACGGGCTCGAGGTCGTGATCCAGGACGAGGAGTGGGGCACAGGCGCCTCGCCGGAGCACATCGGGCAGGCGCTCGCGGACGACCACGGCCACGAGATCAAGGCTGTCATGGTCGTGCAGAACGAGACCGCGACCGGCGTCACCAGCGACATCGCCGCGATCCGCCGCGCGATCGACGCCGCCGGCCACCCGGCGCTGCTGTTCGTCGATGGCGTCAGCTCGATCGGCTCGCTCGACTTCCGCATGGACGACTGGAAGGTCGACGGCGCGATCACCGGCAGCCAGAAGGGCCTGATGCTGCCCGCGGGCCTGGGCATCGTCTGCGTCAGCCAGAAGGCGCTCGAGGCGCAGAAGGCCGCGCGCAACAACAACCCGCTGCGCCGCGCCTATTTCGACTTCGACGACCAGAGCAGGGCGAACAAGGACGGCTACTTCCCCTACACGCCGTCGATCCCGCTGCTCCACGGGCTGCGCGAGTCGCTGGCCATGCTGCTCGACGAGGAAGGCCTGGACAACGTCGTCGCCCGGCATGCCTACCTGGCCGGCGGCGTGCGCGCGGCGGTGCTCGAAGGCTGGAAGCTCAAGCTCTGCGCGCAGGACTCGAAGTGGTACAGCAACACCGTGAGCGCGATCATGGTGCCGGACGGCTTCAGCAGCTCCGACGTGATCAAGCGCGCGTTCCTGCGCTACAACCTGGCGACCGGGGCGGGCCTCGCGAGGATGGCGGGCAAGTTGTTCCGCATCGGCCATCTCGGCGACCTGAACGAGCTGATGTGCCTGGCAGCGATCACCGGCGCCGAGATGGCCATGCGCGACGTGGGCATCAAGGTCGAGGCTGGCAGCGGCGCAGCCGCCGCGGAGGAATTCTACCGGGCGAACTCGCTGGAGAACACGCTCCAGAAGGCCGCCGAGTAGTACGGTGCGTGCCTGGGGCGGGGGTCTGACCTCCGCCTCGCTGCGATTTGACCTTTGGTTTGGTGGCAAGCAAGGCTGGGCTCCGCCCAGACCCGCCAGGGGCGAGCCGCCCCTGGACCCGGCACAACTTAAGCCAAGCCGGTCCAGGGGGGCTCCCCCTGGCGGAGTTTGAGGCAGAGCCTCAACCTTGCTTGCCTGGCCGGTTGTATGTTCACAGGGCTCGCTCCAGTCCGATGCCGGCGATTGCGAAGGGTCGGAACGTGAGGACGATCCTGCTGTCTTCGTCATAGCCCAGGGTTCGAAATCCCCATGCGGTCGGCGCCTAGGTGCCGAGGCTGCCTGGCGTCGCACGAAACTCCGGAGGGCGGGTCCTGTGCGCCTCGGCAAGTGCCTTGCGCGTGCCCTGGACATCGTAGTCCATGCCGTAGCCGGGCGAACCAGGCTGCTGGCGCCAAGAGTCGTTGATCGTTCCACCATCAACGGCATCGAAGCCGATCTCGTTGACGAGGCCCATGACGGTGGCCTTCATGTTCGCGTCGTCGCCTGCGACCGCCAGCGCGATGCGGCCGGCCGTGCCCTCGGGCTTGCCGCCCTCCAGAAGATGCTGCGCCTGGATCGTGTTGAACGCCTTGACGACCGGGTGGCCGAGCTGCTTCTCGACCCACTCGCTTTCCGTCAGGCCAGCCTCGATGGCGCCGATGTGGCCGTCACGCTGCTGCGGGTAGTAGTTGCAGGTGTCTATGACGATCAGGTTCGCCTTCGCACCGGCGAAAAGCTCCGGCGGAAGGTCCCCAACCTTCCCGATCGGGATCGTGACGACAACGATGTCGTTGCCGTGGGCCGCCTCCTCGACGGACGCGGCACGCGCGCCCGTCTCTCGCGCGAGGCCGGCGAGCGACGCGGGGCCGCGTGAGTTGGCCACGGTGACTTCGTGCCCCACGGCGCGGAACAGGCGGGTGAGCGCGCCGCCGATGTTGCCGGAGCCGATGATCCCGATCTTCGTCATGCTCTTGTCCTTTGTGTGGCGCCGAGGTGGTTTGCGGCGGCGCAGGGCTGCGCTGGCGTTCCCTGCCCGCCACAACCCCTGCAGCGGAAGATGGGCGCTCGACGCGCCGGGTCGTCATGGCTTGATGATATGTGCCAGCATCCACCGCATGGATTTGCGCGGCGTCGACCTGAACCTGCTCGTTGCCTTCGACGCACTCATGGCCGAGCGCAGCGTCACCCGGGCCGGGGCGCGCATCGGGCGCACGCAGCCCGCGATGAGCGCGGCGCTGTCACGCCTGCGGGCGCTGCTGCGCGACGAGCTGTTCGTGCGCGGCCCGGCGGGCCTGCAGCCGACCCCGCGCGCGCTGGACCTGGCCGAACCGCTCGGCCACGCTCTTGCAGAGATTCAGCGCACCCTTGAGTTCACGCATGCGTTCGATCCACGAACATCGGCGCTAACCTTCAATCTTGGCCTGTCCGAGCATCCGACCTTCGTGCTCCTGCCTCACCTGGCCAAGGTCCTGCAAGAGGTCGCGCCGACGATCACCTCGCGCGTTCGCAGCTTCACGGCCATCGGCGAGGCGGTTGCAATGCTGGACACAGGCGAAGCCGATCTGACCATCGGCGTTCCCCAGGCCGCCGTGTCAGGACGCATCCTGACCCGGCCGCTGTTCGAGGAGCGATTCGTCTGTATCGTCAGAGTGGGCCACCCGGCAGCGCGCGCGCCGCTCGACCTGCAGGCCTTCCTGGGCTTGCCCCATGTGCTCGCATCGCCCGAAGGGGAAGGGGTGGGTTATGTCGATGCAGGCCTGGCGAAGCTGGGCCTGAAACGGCGCGTTGCCCTGACGCTTCCATACATACACGCCGTGCCGGCGCTGATCGCACGCACGGACATGATCTCGACGATGATAGCAGGGGCGGTCACCGCCTCGGGCCATGCGAACGAACTGTGTGTCTTTGATCCGCCGCTTGACTTGGATACGGTCCCGTTCGTCATGTCCTGGCACCGGCGCAACCACGCTCATCCGGCGCAGCGTTGGCTCCGGGACTGCATCGCCTCCCTGTGCAGCAAACCCCCGCTTGTTCCGAGCAGCATGGGATGAGTCTGGGGATGCTGAGACCGGGGGTTGAGCAGCCACAATCGGCAGGGATTCTGGCGACCTGCCTCATACCAGCGGCGGCCGAGTGTGACCGGCCAGGAAGCAAGGTTGAGGCTCTGCCTCAAACT
>CAXSES010000128.1:0-8076 GCA_964236225.1 uncultured Acetobacteraceae bacterium | reverse complement strand
ACCTCGATCAGAGTGCGGTCCACCACCGTCAAGCCACGCCTGCATATTGCCATCCAGCCATCCTACCCTGCCAGGCCAGCCGCAGGTGTTCGCTCTATAAGTTGAATCCGCCTTTCCAAAGGCCTCCGGCCTTTGGCGGGTCTGGGCAGAGCCTAGCCTTGCCTGCCTTCAGCCCAACGCCGCCGCCATCGCGTCGCACACCCGCCCCGCCGCCGCCTCGCCCAGGTCCGGGTGGATCGGCAGCGCCAGGATGCGCGTCGCCAGCTCCTCCGAGATCGGCAGCGCGCCGCCCGCGACGGCCGCGTGGTGGTCGCGGTACGCCGGCTGGTGGTGCAGCGGCCGGGGATAGTAGATCGCGCTTGGCACGCCCTTGTCGCGCAGGGCGGCCTGCACCCGGTCGCGCGTCGCGGAGTCGGGCAGCAGCACGGCGTACACCGCCCAGGCGCTGGCGCTGTCGGGCACGCGCGCCGGCACCTGGAGCAGCGCGGCCAGGCGGCGGTCGTACACCCGCGCCACGGCCTCGCGCGCCGCCAGCTCGTCCTCGAACACGTCGAGCTTGGCCAGCAGCACCGCCGCCTGCAGCGTGTCCAGCCGGCCGTTCATGCCGGTGCGCAGCACCTCGTAGCGCTGGGCGCCCTCGCCGTGGGTGCGCAGCGAGCGGTACAGCGCGGCGCGGTTGGCGTCGTCGGTGAGCAGGGCGCCGCCGTCGCCATACGCGCCGAGCGGCTTGGACGGGAAGAAGCTGATCGCGGTGGCCGTCGCCTCGCGCCCCAGCTTGCGCCCCGCGAGCGAGGCGCCGAACGCCTGCGCGCAGTCGTCGAGCAGGAACAGGTCGTGCTCCTCCGCCAGCGTGCGCAGGGCGGGCCAGTCGGCGGGCTGCCCGAACAGGTCGACGCCGACGATGGCGCGTGGCCGCAGCGCGCCGGCGTCGCGCACCGCCGCGATGCGCCGCGAAAGGTCGGCGATGTCGATCTGGAACGTGCGCGGGTCGACGTCGACGAAGACCGGCGTGGCGCCGAGCACCAGCGGGACCTCGGCGGTGGCGGTGTAGGTGAAGGCGGGCAGGAACACCGCGTCGCCGCGGCCGATGCCCTCCGCCATCATCGCGATCTGAAGCGCGTCGGTGCCGGAGCTGACGGCGACGCAATGCGCGGCGCCGCAATACGCCGCGAGCCGCCCTTCCAGCTCGGCGACCTCCGGGCCGAGCACGAAGCCGCAATGGGCGATCACGGCGTCGATGCGGCGGCGCAGGCCCTCGCCGAGGCGGCGCTGCTGCGCGGGCAGGTCGAGGAAGCGGATCGGGTCACAGGTCACGGGTCGCTCCTTCGGGGCGCCGCCGCCGCCGGCAGGGTCGCGGGGCTGAAGAGGGGGGGCGTGGTCGGGCGGATCGGCGTGGTGCGCGACGGCGGCGCGCCGAGCGGGTCGTGGGTGTATTCCGGGACCAGGCGCGCGAGCAGGCCGAGCGCCTGCGGGACCTGTCCTGCGTGGCAGGCGGCCGCGATCGCGTCCATGGCGCGGACCATTGCGGCGGGATCGGCGGTGCGGGGCGCCGCCATCAGCAGGCCGGGCCGGCCGGTGGGCGCCGGGGGCTCGCGGCCGTGGAACAGCTCCTCGTACAGCTTCTCGCCGGGGCGCAGGCCTGTGTAGCGGATCGCGACGTCCTCGCCCTCGCGCAGTCCTGCGAGGCGGATCATCTGCCGGGCGAGATCGACGATGCGCACCGGCTCGCCCATGTCGAGCACGTAGATGCCGCCCACGCCTGCCTCCTCGGGCGGGTCCTGCGTCAGGGTGCCGGACGGAACCGTGGCGGCAAGGCTCGGGCTCACGAGGCTGCCGCTCGCGCCGCTCTGGCTGGGCCGCGCGGCGCCGACGCCGGCGTGTCCGCCCGCGCGCGAGGGCGCCGTCGTGCCCGCCGGGCCGGATGCCGCGCGGCCGGCCTCGTGGGCCGCCCCCAGCACGCTGGCCTGCAGCACCAGGCCCACCGCCTCGCGCACCGTCATGAAGTAGCGCTGCATGTCGGGGTGGGTCACGGTCAGCGGGCCGCCGCGCTCGAGCTGGCGGCGGAACAGCGGCACCACGGAGCCGGTGCTGCCAAGCACGTTGCCGAAGCGCACGGTGACCAGGCGCATGCCCCCGCCGGCGCGCGCCGCGATGTCGAGCGCCTGGCAGTACATCTCGGCCAGCCGCTTCGAGGCGCCCATCATACTGGTGGGGTTGACCGCCTTGTCGGTGGAGATCAGCACCATCGCCGCCGCCCCCACGGCGCGCGCCGCGTCGGCGACGTGGCGCGTGCCGACGGCGTTGGTCAGCAGCCCCTCCAGCGGGTTCGCCTCGACCATCGGCACGTGCTTCAGCGCGGCGGCGTGGAACACCAGCTCCGGCTCGTGCGCGGAGAAGGCGCTCCGGATTCGGGTCGCGTCGCGCACGTCGGCGATCACCACGCGGCGCGTCACCTCCGGCGCGCTCTCTGCCAGCTCCGTGTCGATCTGCCACAGCGCGTATTCGCCGTTGTCCAGCAGCACCAGCTCGGCGGGCTCCAGCCCCGCGAGCTGGCGGGCCAGTTCCGAGCCGATGGTGCCGCCCGCGCCTGTCACCAGCACGCGGCGGCCGCGCACCAGCGCCGCGATCGCCTCCCTGTCCAGCGGCACCTGCGGCCGGTTCAGCAGGTCCTCGATCGCGACCGGGCGCAGCTCGATGCGCGAGGCCTCGCCGGCGCGCTCGGCCGCCAGCAGCGCGGTCGGGCGCGGCGCGCGGCGCACCGGGATGCCGGCCGCGTCGGCGCTCGCCATCAGGGCGGCCAGGGCGGGCCCGGAGAACTCCGGCTCGGTCAGCACCAGGGCCGAGGGCGCATGGCCGCGCCGTCGCAGCCGGTCGAGCACCGCGTCCAGCTCGTCCAGGCCGCCCAGGATGGTGTGGCCGCGCAGCCTGCGCCCGGTCTGGCGACGCCCAAGCGAGATCAGCCCGGCGATGCGCAGGGCGGGGCCGCGGTCCTGGGCGGCCGCGCGGATGAACAGATCGGCCGCCTCGTCCGCGCCGATCAGCAGCACGGGGGGCGACTGCGCCTCGCCCCGCCCTCGGCCGTGGGACAGCCGGTAGACCAGGCGCGGCGCGGCCAGGAACGCCATCAGCGTCAGGGCATGGATCACCGGGAAGGTTGCCGACGGCAGGCTGTAGCCGGTCAGCGCCAGGCCGGACGAGAACAGCGCCGCCGACGCCACAGAGGCGACCGCCACGCCCAGAAGGTCGCCCAGGCCGGCGAACCGCCAGTACTGCTGCGGCAGGCGGGCCGGGATGCCGGAGAGCAGGAGCGTGATCGCGCCGCCGGCGACGAACCAGATCGGGTGCAGCAGGCCGCTCGCCGGCGCCGCGAGGTAGCGCGCGACCGGGGCGGCGGCGGCGGCGAGGGCGCCGTCCGTCAGCAGGTTGACCAGGATACGGTTGAGCGAGCGCGAGGCCATGGCGGCACGTCATAGACCGGGCAGGGCGGCGTGGCGACTGGGGGAGGGGACGGCAGAACAGGCAAGGCCAGGGGCTCTGCCCCCCTGCCTGGAAGCGGGGACCCCGCCAGGGGGAGCCCCCCTGGACCGGCCTTGCTTAAGTTGCGCCGGGTCCAAGGGGTGGCTCCTCCCTGACGGGTCTGGGCGGTGCCTGCCAAAGGTTCCAACGACCTTCTTGGGTCGTTGGAATGGCAGGCGGAGGGAGAGCCCAGCCTTGCTTCGCCTACAGGTCAAAACTCAGGGCCGCTGGTATGCAGCCGTCGAAGGAAGGGGCCGGCCTTCCCGCTCCCCATCGTTCCGGCTTGATCGGTCTCGGCCGCCTGCCCATCTGCCGGGCAGCGTAGCAGGATGCGGGGGGCCACCATGAGTGCCAACACAGTCGCCGTGACCGATGACTCCTTCGTGAAGGACGTGCTGGAGGCGCCCGGCCCGGTGCTCGTGGATTTCTGGGCGGAGTGGTGCGGGCCGTGCAAGCAGATCGCCCCGGCGCTGGAGGAGATCGGCGCCGAGATGAAGGGGCGCGTCACCATCGCCAAGGTCAACATCGACGAGAACCCGCAATCGCCCAACAACTACGGCGTGCGCGGCATACCGACGCTGATCCTGTTCAAGGACGGCAAGCCGGCGGCGACGCAGGTGGGCGCGGTGCCGCGCTCGCAGCTGAAGAAGTGGGTCGAGGGCGCGCTCTGACGCGACGGGACAGGCCGGCATTGCCGCCGCCGCGCAGGGCTGCCGACCCGGCCGGTTCTCGGGGTTGAGTTCGACGATGCCGGACATGGCGGTGCCGGCAGTTTTCTCCAGTTCAGTATCCCCGTGCCTCGTCGATCAGGTTCGGCATCGCCAGCCCATCCCGCATCGCCCGCAGGTTGCTTGCCAGGACGTCGAGGCTTCGGGGCAGGATCGCGTGCGGGTCGTACGAGGAGACGTGCGGCGTCATCAGCAGGTTGGTCGTGCGCCACAGTCGGCTTTCCCGCGGCGGCGGCTCTGGACTGACCACGTCCAGAACGGCCCCGCCGAGCCGCCCGGCGTCCAGCGCGTCGCAGAGCGCGTCCTGCTCCACCAGCCCGCCCCGCCCGATGTTGATCACGAAGGCTCCCTGCGGCAGCAGCCCCAGCCGGCGGGCGTCAAGGAGATGCTGGCTTGCCCTGGTCAACGGGCAGGCCAGCAGCAGGAATTCGGTGGCCGGCAGCGTGTCGTCCAGGGCCGCGATGCCCGCAACCCGGTCGCAGCATGGGTGCGGGGCGGGGTGGACCCGTATCCCGGTGACGTGCATGTCGAACTGCTTTGCCCGACGGGCCGACTCGCCACCCAGGCTGCCGAGGCCGATCACGGTCAGTCTCCGGCCGGCCAGCAGCGTCCCGGCCCGCTGTTCCCAGCGCCGTGCTGACTGATCCGCGACAAGAATCGGGACGTGGCTGGCCAGCATCAGCAGGCTCATGATGGCGAACTCGCCGGCCTTGGCCGCGTGGGCGCCACTGTTGTTCAGGAGCACCGCGCCTGGCGGCAGCCAGTCCAGGGGCAGCAGCGACTCGACGCCGGCAAAGGCGCAGAAGACGAGGCGCAGGCGTGGCGCGCTGGCGGGCAGGGGCCTTGGCGGGCCGTCGCCGACGCATACCAGCAGCTCGACCTCCGGCAGAGCCACCGCCAGCGCCTCGTGGGTGCTGCCGAAGCTGACCGCGTGGCCGCTGGCGACATCGGGTGCCCGTGACACCGCGGCCTCCCAGATCTCGGGAGTGAGGACGCAGCCGGGTTCCGGACTGTGGACGTGGACGCGCATCGCGACGCGCTACCCGGTGCGGGCGCGACGCTCGCGCTTCAGGTCGGCCAGCGCCTTGGCAGACAGGATCGCCATGCCGCCCAGGGCCGTGCCGGATAGGAAGTGGATCAGCGCCAGGAACGGCAGGTAGAGCAGGATCACCGCTTCGCCCCGGCGCCCTGGACCAGGTGCAGCGCCAGCGCCGCGGACACGGCGGCGGCGCCCAGCGTCACGCCGCTGGCCACGGAGAGCGCGACGACGACGCTGGTCAGCAGGGCGGGGCGGGGAAGGAGCCGGATCATGCGTGCAAATCCCGGATGCGTTCCCGGCAGACGTGGCTCTTGGGACGGCCCGGTCAATGCCGCGGGCGCCGCTGGTCGGGAAGAGGCTGGCGTTCGAGCCTGAAGGTTCGCAAGCAGGGCCAGGGGCTCTGCCCCCATGCTTGAAGACGGGGACCTCGCCAGAGGGAGCCTCCCCTTGTCTCGGCTTTGCTTAGGTTGCGCCGGGTCCAGGGGCGGCTCGCCCCTGGCGGGTCTGGGCGGAGCCCAGCCTTGCTTGCTGCCTCGTTGTCCCCAGCCGCTCACGCATGCTGCTCCAGATCGATGCATTCGCCTGGCCACCGAACGCGGCAGTAACGCGACAGTAACGCGGTAATTCACAATTCCGTGAGACCGGCGTGGTTGTTGCTTGAGCGCAAGGGACGCAGCCTGTACCGTTTTCGGGATATTGCCGGCTTCAGAACGTGGCCTTGGCAAAACCTGGCTTCCGAAGGACACAGGATGAAGAATTCGTCTGTCCCAGCCCTGGCGGCGATCCGCGCGCTGGCAACCGTGTCGGCGCTGCTCGCGCCGGGAGCAGCGATGGCTGCGTCCTCTCCGGCGCCAGCCCTCGTGGGCCGCACCGAAGCTGCGCGGCCGATCACCCTGTCCCTGTTCCTGCCGTCGCGCGATCCCGCGGGCGCCCAGGACTTCGCCGCACGGGTTGGCGATCCCAACGACGCGCTGTTCCGACACTACCTGACCCCGGCCGAGTACGAGGAGCGCTTCGGCGCAAGGCAGGAGGACTATGACGCCGTCGTCGCCTGGGCGAAGTCGCAGGGGCTGAGCGTCGGCGAACGCTACGTCGGGCGCGCCGTCATACCCGTCACCGGCTCGGCGGCCTCCTTCGGCGCGGCCCTCGCCGTCTCGTTCAACGACTTCCGCGACGAGCGCGGGCACGTCTTCTACGCGGCCGATGCCGCGCCGCATCTGCCCGACGCGATCGCGGCCAGGCTCGGCGGCGTCGTCGGCTTGTCCAGCGCCTCCCAGTACATGCCGATGTTCGTGCGTGTCCCGGCCGGCCAGCCTTCGGTGTCTTCCGGAACCGGGCCGAACGGCGCCTACTCTGCCCTGGACCTGCGAACCATCTACAACGTGCCCACGCTCGACTTCGACAAGAAGACCCAGACGCTGGCCGTGTTCGAGCAGGGCGGTTTCGACCCCAAGGACGTCGCCGTCTATCTGGCCAAGAACAACCTGCCCTCCGTCCCGGTGGCGGCTCGCAGCGTGAACGGCTACGGCACCGGCATCGACGATGCCAGCGTGGAGCTGGAGGCGGTGCTCGACATCGACATGCAGATCGCCATCAATCCGCAGGCCAAGAAGATCATCGTCTATGAGGATGGCAGCGACACGTTCCAGGTGGCCCTGCTGGACAGCCTCGCCGCCATGGCGTCCGACGGCGCCGCGCGGTCCATCAGCGTGTCGTACGGCCAGGACGAGGCCAGGCAGGGCGCGGACGCGATCGCCGCGGAAAACACCGTGCTGACCCAGCTTGCCGCGCAGGGCCAGGCCGTGTTCGCCAGCTCAGGCGACAACGGCGCATACGGCGAACGCACCAACGGGCCGCTGAACGTGTCCGATCCGGCAAGCCAGCCGTTGGTGACGGGCGTGGGCGGCACGACGCTGCTCAGCGGGCCGGGCCGGACGTACGTCGCCGAGGAAACCTGGAACGACCTCGGCATAAGCGCAGGCGCCACTGGCGGCGGGATCAGCGCGGTTTGGCCCATCCCGTCCTACCAGCTTCGCAACGGCAGGTCGGTCGCGACGGCCAATGGTGGATCAGCCACGTTGCGCAACGTTCCCGACATCGCGTCGGTCGGCAATCCGCTGACCGGCGTTGCCGTCTATTCCAAGCTGAACGGCGGGTGGGTCACCCTGGGCGGCACCAGCGTGAGCGCGCCGATCTGGGCCGGCTTCTACAGCCTGGTGACCGCGGCTTCCGAAGCATTCGGCTTCGGCTCGCCCGGTTTCGCCAATCCCAGCCTGTACACCCTGTCCCAGTCGTTTCCGCTCGTGTTCCCGGGCCTGCGCGACGTGGTCGATGGCGAGAACGGCAGCGTGGCGGTGAACGGCACCGCCGGCTTCAACGCCGGCTACGGCTACGACAACACGACGGGGCTCGGCTCGTTCTCCGGCGAGAACGCCCTGGCCGACCTCGTGGTGGGTCCGATCGTGAGCGGAACCACCCCGCCACCTGGCCCCAGGGGTCTCAGCGTGACGGCCACGCCGACTGGCGCCACCATCAAGTGGACGGGCGTGCAGGGCGTGAGCGGCTATGCCGTTCTCGTCTACTACTACTCCGCGGTGGGAGCCGTGGCCGCCCCCCTCGCGACGGGGACGTCGGTGACGATCGCCGGGCTGAAGCCCAACACGACCTACGAGGCGATCGTCGTGTCGGTCTCCAAGGGCGGCATAGGGTATTCCTCGGAGAACATATTCACCACGCCGAAGAAAGGCGCGTAAGGCGGCGAACGGCTTCTCCCGGGAGACCATGCGGCCACGG
>CAXSES010000127.1:0-8117 GCA_964236225.1 uncultured Acetobacteraceae bacterium | reverse complement strand
GGTCCAGGGGCGGCTCGCTCCTGGCGGGTCTGGGCAGAGCCCAGCCTTGCTTTGCTTACAGGTCAAAACTTAGGGCCGTTGGTATTGCTTGTCTCCGGGTCAGCAGCCTCGAACGCCGGCATGAGCCGGCCGGTCCTGGCGTGCCGCGTCCGACGACGGGGGCGCTCCGCCTGTTCCAGCCGCCAGTCGCCGCAGCCGCTCTATGTGCAGGCGTGCAACACGCGCGGCGCGATCCGATCGACTTTCCGTCTGCCGATTGACGACGCTCGTCCTGAGACACAATTTGCGACTTCTGGTGGTAGTCTGTGGAACGTTCACCACCTTGTGGTGTCACGCCGTCGGGATATAGGATTTTTCGGATGAACACGCTCTTCGTCGGCGACAATGCCGTTCTCCAGACCGGCCAGGATGGTTCCAGCTTTGTCGTGATGGGTGCCAACGCGACGGTCGTATCCGTCGGGTCCGACGTGATCTTCGCCGGCGCTGGTCGCAGCACGATCTACGACACCGGCATCCAGGCAACCAACGGGTCCTATGGAAGCGATACGGTGGTGCTCGGCGCTGGAGCCGCCACCGTGCTGATCGGCGGCATCGCCTCCCTCGTGTATGGCGGCAGCGGCCCTGCCGACATCTTCTACAGCGTCACGCCCGGCACCCTCGTCACCGGCGCCGGAGACCTGAACATCATCGGCAATCCGACGGGCGCGGGAATCTTCTGGGGAGGCGGCATCACCTCGATGACGCACGACTCGTCCGGCACGACGGTGCACACCGGGCTCGGTGCCACCGCTCACCTGTTCGCCGCCGGTCCGGTCAGCTAGCGGTAACCTTTCCTGCCGGATACCCTCGTCACGCAGCCCGGTCGCCGATCTGAGCGGGGCCGCGGCGACATGCTTGCGGGCGGGACAGTTCGGCGCTGCGACGCGACGATCCTGGGACGGCGGAGGCGGATGGGAATCGAACCCACCACCCGCTTGACGCGGGTCGCTGGTTTTGAAGACCAGGGGGGCCACCAGACCCCGATCGCCTCCGTGGAGGTCAGGATCGCGCGGCGTGCCCGCCGATGCAAGATCGGGTCGCCAGGCATCGAGGAGTGGGGCAGCAAGCAATTCCAGGCTCTGCCCGGACCCGCCAGAAGCCACAGACCTCTGGAAACCCTCCCCTATCCAAAGGGATTCCAAAGGCGAGCCTTTGGCGGAGTTTGAGGCGGAGCCTCAACCTTGCCTGCTGTGTGCCCGTCGCTCAGCCCCCCTGTCGCTCAGCCGGCTCGCCGCGCGAGCTGGCGCCGGTCCGCGACCCGTCGTGTGAAGCCGATCTGGTCGAAGTGCTCCAGCAGCGGCACGCTGAACTTGCGCGACACCCCGAGCGCCGCGCCGGCGTCGCTGACCAGCAGCCCGGCTCCCTCGGCCAGCAGCGGCGCGAGGCGGCGCTGCGCCGCCTCGACCGTGTCGCGATGGAACAGCAGCTCGCGCTTCTGCACCCGGTCCGACGCGCGCACCAGCACGCCCTCGCGCACCAGGCGCTCGGCGAGGCGGCGCAGCACCGGGTCGGCCGCGAAGTCGCGCGTGTCCGGCGCCGAAAGCCCGGCCTGGCGCACCCGCTCGGCCAGCGCCGCCGCCCCGAGCTGGTCGCGGTCCGCGCGGTCGCGCTCGAACGCCGCACGGACCGGCGCCACGAGGCCGCCGGCCAGGCGCAGCACGCCGCCGGCCGCCAGCCGCGCCAGCGCCTCCTCCAGCACAGGGGCCGACAGGCCGGGCAACGCCGCCAGCAGCCGCTCGCGCCCGACCCCGTCCGGCGCCTCCGCCAGCAGCGCCGGGACCTGCGCCGTCACCACATCCAGTGCCGTGCGGGCCACCGCGACCCCGCGCGCGATCACCACAGCGCCGCCGCCGGCAGCGGCCGGACCCTGCGGTCCCGCAGCCTTGCCGCCCAGTGCGGCGGCCACGCGATCCGGCGACAGCCCCGACAGCCGGGCCAGGGCCAGCACAGGCCGTCCCGCCGCGCCCGCGTCCGCCACCTCGCGCGCCACCAGCCGCTCCGGCGTCTCCGCCGCCAGCCGCTCCAGACGCTCCAGCACCGCCGGGTCGCGCCGACGCAGCCGCGACGCCTGCGGGTCGATCACCACGCCGCCCGCCACGGTGCGGGCAGGCGACGGGCTGCGCAGTATGAAGGCCTCGCGGGCAGGCACCGCGACCGGCTCCGCGCAGCGCAGTTGCGCCGGGCCCGTCTCCCCGGCCGCAAGCTCGGGGCGGTCCAGCAGACGCAGGCTGGCCTCAACCTCCAGCGTGCCGGCCAGGAGGCGCAGCCGCGCGCCATCGCGCAGCGGCCCCGCCGCGCTGGGCACCGCGCGCAGCAGCACCGAGAGCCACGAGGCCGGCGGCAGCGCCCCCGGCCGCGTCAGCGCCACGCCGCGCGCCGTCTCCTCGGTCGAGACCGCGCGCAGGTTGACCGCGACCCTCTGCCCGACCCCGGCGCTCGCCACCTTCGCTCCGTGCACCTGCAGGCCGCGCACCCTGACCGCCTCGCCCAACGGCGACAGCACCAGCTCGTCGCCCGCCGCGATCGGGCCGCGCCGCAGCGTGCCGGTCACCACCGTGCCGTGCCCCGCGATGGAGAACGCCCGGTCCACCGGCAGCCATGGGTAGCCCCACTCCCGCGCATCCGCCCCCGGCAGCCGCGCCAGCGCCGCCCGCAGCGCCTCGATCCCGTCGCCGCGCACCGCCGACACCGCGACCGCATCGGCGACCTCCAGCCCGGCCGAGCGCGCCAGCGCCAGGCTGTCGCGCGTCACCTCGGCCAGTCGCTCCGGCGTCGCGAGGTCGCACTTGGTCGTCGCCAGCACCGTCTGGCGCAGGCCCAGCAGCGCCGCGATCTCGATGTGCTCCACGGTCTGCGCCTGGATGCCCTCGTTGGCGGCGACCACCAGCAGCACCGCGTCGATGCCGGTGGCACCTGACACCATCGTGCGCACGAAGCGCTCGTGGCCGGGCATGTCGATCAGGTCGACAGTGGCATCGCCCGCCGCGAAATGCGCGAAGCCCAGCGCGATTGAGATGCCCCGGCGCTTCTCCTCTGGGAGACGGTCGGTCTCGATGCCGGTCAGGGCGCGAACCAATGCGGTCTTGCCGTGATCCACGTGGCCGATCACGCCGAACAGGCGGCGGGTCACGGGCAAGGAAGGAAGGCCAGGGGCGCTGCCCCCCATGCCTGGAGGCGGGGACCCCGCCAAAGGCTCGCCTTTGGAAACCGATACTTAGATGAAGTCGGTCCAGGGACGGCTTGCTCCTGGCGGGCCCCCGCTTTCAGGCAATGGGCAGGGCCCGGTCTTGCTTGCTTGCCCAGCCTCATGCTGGTCCGCACGCCCGCGCCACTGCGGCCGCGATTTCCTCCACCTCCTCGTCGGCGATGGCGATCATGTCGAGCAGCACCAGGTCCGCCGCGATCCGCCCCACCACCGCGGGGCGGTCGCGCCGCAGCGCCAGCGCCAGCGCGTCCGCCCCCATCGCCTCCACCGCCAGCCCCACCGCGCGGCTCGCCAGCCGCGTGCCGGGCAGAGAGCCGCCGCCAACCTGCGCCTCGGTGCCCTCGATGCGCCACAGCACCGAGTCCGGCAGCAGCGCGCAAAGCCGTTCCGCCCGCGCCTGCAGCACCGCCTCGGTCTGCGCCAGCATCCGCATCACCGGCAGTTCCATCGGCGCCTGCACGTGCAGGCGCAGCGTCGCCTCCAGGGCTGCGAGGCACATCTTGTCCGCGCGCACGGCGCGCAGCAGCGGATGGTGGCGCATACGGTCGATCACGGCCTCGCGCCCCACCAGGATGCCGGCCTGCGGGCCGCCGAGCAGCTTGTCGCCGCTGAACGCCACCACGTCCGCGCCGGCCTGCACCGCCTCGCGCACCGTCGGTTCCTCCGGGCACCGGTATGGGCGCAGGTCGTGCAGCGAGCCGCTGCCGAGGTCGTCCATCATCAGCAGGCCGTGCTCGTGCGCCAGCGCGGCGATCTCCGCGGGCGTGGGCGCGCTGGTGAAGCCCACGATGCGGTAGTTGCTCTGGTGCACGCGCAGCAGCATCCGGGTGTTCGGCCCGATCGCGGCCGCATAGTCCGAAAGCCGGGTGCGGTTGGTGGTGCCGACCTCGACCAGGCGGGCGCCGCCCTGCTGGATCACGTCGGGGATGCGGAAGCCGCCGCCGATCTCGACCAGTTCGCCGCGCGAGACCACAACCTCGCCCGGTGCGCCGCCTCCGCCAGGCACGCCGCCCTGGCTCCCGGCGTGACCCGGGACGCCAGGCGCGGGGGGTCCCGCCAGCGCCGACAGGGCGAGCAGCATAGCGGCCGCGTTGTTGTTGACGCACAGCCCGGCCTGCGCGCCGCTGACCGCGTGCAGAAGCCCGGCGACGCCGGCGGCGCGCTCGCCGCGACGGCCCGTGTCGAGGTCGAATTCGAGGTTGCAGTAGCCGCGCGCCGCGTCTGCCGCCGCCTGCACCGCCTGTGCCGCCAGCGGAGCGCGGCCGAGATTGGTGTGCAGCAGGATGCCTGTGGCGTTGATCGTGCGCCGCAGCGCCGGCTGCGCCTCGTGGTGCAGCCGCCGGGCCGCCGCCAGCAGGATCGCCTCAGACGAGGGCAGGGCGCCGCCGTCCCGGATCGCGGCCCGCGACTGGTCCAGCACCTGGCGCAGGGCGTCCGTCACCGCCTGGCGCGAGGTGGCGGCCACCAGCGTCGCCGCGGCTTCGCTTTCAAGCAGGCGCTGCACCGGGGGCAGGGCGCGCAGCCGGGTGGCGGGATCATCCTGGGCGGCAAGAACCATCGTCCTGTGATAGTCAATGTGCCGCCGCCGCTCAATCGCGGAACAACAAGCCGCAAACGGCAACGCCCGACGGCGCGCGCTCCAGCGGTACGAGGCGGTCCGGGTGAACCGGGCCGGCCGCGCAGGTCGCCGTTGCGGCCGCTCCGGGCGGCACACAGGCGAGGACACGCCCGGGCGCAGCCGGCACATCGCCACGTTGACCCGGTCGTCGCGGGCTTGTCGTCGGGGCCTGACGCGCCGTTCGTTGCCGTCTTCCACAAGGCAATCTGTACCCGCTTGTTTCTTGCAGGAATTGAACGCCGTTCGCAGGATCGTCTGGGTTGGCGCGCAGCAACGGTCTCTGGTCGTCCGATCTGTAGTTCGGAACTGGATACCGCCTCCTGCCCGGGACGGCGTCCCATCGCTTCGTGTCGGAAGAACGACGCCGGTAGCTCTGGCTATTCTCTGCAAAACATGAATAATAGAGAGGCTCGGTCAGCTGCGCATCCTGTGGGTACAGGGTCGTGCCGAAAGGGTGGCGTCTCACTCATGGCGAAAGGCATAATGTCTGTGTTCACGGAGAGACTGGGTGACGATCTGGACGATGGGGACCTCGCGCGCGATGCGGTTCTTCCCGCGACCCCACGGCACACCCGCCGCTTGTCCGACAAGATCCTCGTCGCATTCCACCAGGCCTGCGACACGGGTGAGCTGGATGTTTCGGAGCAGCTCCTGGCGATCCTGGAGAGGATGATGGGCAAGCGCCCTACCGCCAACGAGGGCAATCGTCGCCGCAACATGGAGAGCCTGGTCGCCGCCTTCGAGCGGCTTTGGCACCTCCGCCACCCGGAACGCTGAGCGTCCCTGCCGGAGAGGATTGCGGCGAAAGAACCGGAACGCGCAGGCCGGGCTCTGCCCAGGCCTGCAGCGGACCTGAAACCTTCCGGTTTTATTCCATGATGAAAGTGCGGTGCCGGGGCTGACCTTGGGCGTGTCCTGGCGCGGAGCCTGGGGCCCTGCCGTTCCACGATGCGCCCCTGTCCGGTACGGCTCAGGTCCGCCCAATCCGCAGCGCCGCGCCGTGGCGCAGCACCGCGTCAGCCTCCGCGGTAAATCGACCGTCCGCCTCGTGCAGCGCCAGGCCAGGGTGCACCACGCTGCCCGACTTGCTTCCTAGCACACCCTGCACAAGCACGATCCGCGCCGCGACTCCTGGTCGCGGCCAGAGCGGCAGCACCGACACGCCACCGCATCCCGACTGCCGCAGCAGCCCTGCCGCCTCGGCCAGCGCCGCCGCCGGCAGCGCCAGGGTCACGCTGCCACGGCGCCGCACCCGCCGGCACAGCGCCGAGATCCAGTTTGCCAGCAGCGCCGGCGCGGCGCGGCGAGCCAGGTCGCGCCCGCCATCGGGCGAGGCGGTGCCGCGGTGCCACGGCGGATTGGCGAATGCATGGTCAAAGCCCGTCTCCCCAAGCGCGTCGTCGCGGGTGAGGTCGGCGGCCACCACGCTGATCCCGGCGACGCCGTTCGCGTCGAGGTTGCGACGCGCCAGGGCCGCCAGCGCCGGGTCCAGCTCGACCCCCCACCCGCCCAGCGGCGAGACGCGCGCGGCCAGGCACAGCAGCCCGGCCCCTGCGCCGGTGCCCCCCTCCAGCACCCGCTGCCCCGGCCGCGCCGGCACCAGCGCGGCCAGCAACACCGGCTCGAGCCCGCTCCTGTGTCCGCGCAGCATCTGCCGATACGCCACGCGCCCGCCGAGCAGCGTGCCCTCCGACTCGCCCGCGATCGGGTCGGGTGGCTGCGGCAAAGACGCTTCGGTCATGGGCACGGGTTGTCCGGCTGCGGCGGCGCGGCGCTCGACGTCATCGCGGCTAGGCTTCGCCGGCCTCGCGCAGCACCCGGCGCGCCCTCTGCTCGTCGTCGTCGTCGACCATCAGGCGGCGCGGGATGGCGCCGATGCTGCCCTCCACCGCGCTGGTGTGGGCGTCGAGCAGCAGCGCCTCGATGCCGGCGTCGGCCAGAAGCACGCGCAGGAAGCTGAGCCGCACCGGGTCGTTGGTGGTGGCGATGACTCGCATGCTTGTGCCTCGGGACGGGGTGGTGCAAGGAAGGCGCGCAGTGCCAGATGACGAGACGCAGGGGCGCCGTCGCCGCGCCACGCGCCATGGTGCCCGCATCGCGCGGTCGATCAAGCCCGGGAGACGCGGTTGGGTGCTACGGCCAGACAGGGGAACGATGCGGGCGGGGCCGCAGCGCGCGACGCGCTCTCTCCTGCCGCCCTCGGCGCGTCGCCAGTGGCCGGGATCTCGCCCGTGGCCGGCGCGGCGCCCGACGCCCTAGCCGAGCTTGCCGCACTGTTCCACGACGACATCGTCGCATGCAATCGGGCGATCCTCGCCCGCATGGACAGCCCCGTCGCCCTGATCCCGCAGCTCGCGGCGCACATCGTCGCCGCCGGCGGCAAGCGCCTGCGCCCGCTGCTCACCCTCGCCTCGGCACGGCTGTGCGGCTACCGCGGCGAACGGCAGATCCGCCTCGCCGCCTGCGTCGAGTTCATCCACACCGCCACCCTGCTGCACGACGACGTCGTCGACGAGAGCGCGCTGCGCCGCGGCCTGGCCAGCGCCAACGCGGTGTTCGGCAACAAGGCCTCCGTGCTGGTCGGCGATTTCCTGTTCGCCCGCGCCTTCCAGCTCATGGTCGAGGACGGCTCGCTCAAGGTGCTGGGCATCCTCTCGCAGGCCGCCGCCACCATCGCCGAGGGCGAGGTGCTGCAGCTCACCACCCAGAACGACCTGTCCACCTCCGAGGCGCGCTACCTCGCGGTGGTGCGCGGCAAGACCGCGGCCCTGTTCGCCGCCGCCTGCCAGGTCGGCGCCGTGGTGGCAGGTCGCCCGCAGGCGGAGGAGCGCGCGCTGTTCGACTACGGCATGAACCTCGGCATCGCCTTCCAGCTCGTCGACGACGCGCTCGACTACGCCGCCGACCAGGCCGAGCTGGGCAAGACCGTCGGCGACGATTTCCGCGAGGGCAAGATCACCCTGCCCGTGCTCGCGGCTCACGCCGCCGGCAGCGCCGAGGACCGGGCGTTCTGGCGCCGCACCGTCGAGGCCAGCGAACAGACCGAGGCCGACCTCGACCAAGCCATGCGCCTCGTCGCCAGCAGCGGCGCCATCGCGGCCACCCTCGCCCGCGCGGCGGAGTTCGCGCTTGCGGCACGCACGGCGCTGGCGGCGTTCCCGGACGGCGAGGTGCGGCAGCGGATGCTCGACGTCGCGGACTACACCGTGAGCCGGGGACGGTAGGAAGCAAGGCTGGGCCCTCCCTCCGCTGGCC
>CAXSES010000126.1:0-8214 GCA_964236225.1 uncultured Acetobacteraceae bacterium | reverse complement strand
GCCTCATGCTGAGAAAGCTCCGCAAAAGCTAGGTAACTTCACGGACAGACACTAGAGCGTATTCGCTTCTGATTGAAACGGAATGGGAGCTTCCGGTGTGGCGATTTTTCTGGAGCAACTACCTGACCGCAGCCAAGTATATTGCTTCAACTTGACCCCAACGTGCTCTAAGTAAGGCCTTCCAAAGGCGAGCCTTTGGCGGAGTTTGAGGCAGAGCCTCAACCTTGCTTGCCTGGCCGGCCACTCTCAAGGGTTATTGGCCTAGCTAGCAGGGCAATCGGGTGAAGGCGATCGTTACGGCTTGAACAACTCACAAGAACCGGGCGTCGCTTCCTAACGACATTTTTGGGCTACCACGAAGCCGTGCAGCGACACGAACGCTTGGCCAACCCCCTTTACCCGATTGCCCTAGCATATCTAGTCTCGAGGCTGGAACGGCTGCCCCAACATGGCAGGGCGATGCAGGCGGATCAGGCGAACGTCGCGCGAGATCAGCACGAGCATCACCACTGTGCCGATGTAGGGCAGCGCCGACAGCAGCGCCGACGGGATCGGGATGCCCAGCGCCTGCACGTACAGCGACAGATACATCAGCGCCCCGAAGAACCACGCCCCGACCAGCAGCCAGACAGGCCGCCACGCCGAGAACGTCACCAGCGCCACCGCCACCCAGCCGCGTCCCGCCGTCAGGTCCTGTGCCCATAACGGCGTGTAGGCGAGCGACATGTAGGCGCCCGCCAGCCCCGCCAGCGCGCCCCCGAACAGCACGGCGGCATAGCGGATCGGCACCACCTTGTAGCCCAGAGAGTGCGCCGCGCCGTGCGAGTCCCCGACAGCACGCAGCACCAGCCCGGCGTGGGTGCGGCGGATCGCCCACGCCACCGCGGCCAGGATCGCCAGCGCCGCGTAGACCAGCAGGTCATGGCCGAACAGCACGGGTCCGATCAGCGGCAGCCCCGTCAGCCCCGGAATCCGCAGCTTCGGCAGGGTGGGCGCCGTGATGCCCACGTAACCCGCTCCGAGCAGCGCGCTGAGTCCGCGCCCGAAGATTGTCAGCGCCAGCCCGGTCGCCGTCTGGTTCGCCTGCAGCGTCAGCGTCAGCACGCCGAACAGCAGCGCCAGCGTCATCCCGGCCCCCACTGCCGCCAGCAGGCCCAGGGAGGTCAGCCCGGTCGCCTCGGCCGTGGCGAAGCCGGCGATGGCCCCGGCCAGCATCATCCCCTCCACGCCGAGGTTGAGCACCCCTGCCTTCTCCACCACCAGCTCCCCCGTCGCGGCCAGCAGCAGCGGGGTGGACGCGGCCAGGATGCTGACCAGGACGCTGGCGACGATCTGCGGCATCACGCCGCGCGCCGCGCAGCCTGGCGCGCGGAGGGCCGCCAGCGGACCCGGTGCAGCAGCAGCACGTCGCACCCCAGCAGGCAGAACAGCAATATGCCCTGGAAGATGCCCGTGACCGCGTTGGGCAGCCCGAGCTGGATCTGCGCCGCGTCACCCCCGAGGTAGGACAGCGCCAGCAGCAGCCCCGCCGGAATGGCGCCGAGCGGTTTCAGCCGTCCCAGGAACGCCACGATGATTGCGGCGAAGCCGTAGCCAGGCGAGATCACGGTGGTGAGCTGCCCGATGGTCCCCGTCACCTCCAGCATCCCCGCCAGCCCCGCCAGCCCGCCGCTGATCATCATGGCGGCCCAGACCAGCCGAGGCTCGCTGAACCCCGCGAACCGCGCCGCCCGCGGCGCCTGGCCCAGCACGCGGAGCTGGAAGCCCAGCATGGACCGCTCCAGCACCAGCCACAGCCCGACCGCGATCAGCGGCGCCAGCACCACGCCGATATGGACGCTGGTGCCCGCGATCAGCCGCGGCGCCTCGGCCGCGTCGGGAAACAGGGCGGTCTGCGGAAAGCCAAAGCCTTCCGGATCGCGCCACGGCCCGGTCACCAGGTAGATCAGCAGATACTGGATGACGTAGGTGAGCATCAGGCTGGTCAGGATCTCGTTGGCGTTGAAGCGGACCCGCAGCCAGGCGACCAGGCCGCCCGCCACCATGCCGCCGACGAGGCCTGCCGCCAGCAGCACCGGCAGGAGCAGCCAGGCCGGTGCGCCGGGCAGGGCCAGCGCCACCCCGCCGCTGACGATGGCGCCCAGGGTGAACTGCCCCTCGGCGCCGATGTTCCAGACCCTGGCGCGGTAGGCCAGCGACAGGCCCACGCCCATCAGGATCAGCGGCGCCGCCTTCACCACCAGCGCCTCCAGCCCGTTGGGCGCCAGCAGGGGCGAGACCAGGAAGGTGCAGACCGTGCCGAAGGGCGGCCGGCCCATCGCGGCGAAGATCAGCGCCGAGGCCAGCGTGGTCAGCACCAGCGCCAGCACCGGCGAGCCCATGCGCCAGAACCGGGACTCCGCCCCGCGCGGCTCGATCCTAAGCATGGGGAGACCTAGACATGCGCCGCGACGGGCCCCGCGACGGGAGCTGTGCCGCCCATCAGCCGTCCGATGGCTTCCACCGTCGCCGACCGGGCGGCCACAGGCTCCGACATGCGCCCCCCGGCGATGACGGCGATGCGGTCGGCGAGGACGAGGATCTCGTCGAGGTCCTGCGAGATGATCACCACCGCCGTGCCCGCCCGGGCCAGCGCCATGATCGCCTCGTGGATCGCCAGGGCCGCGCCGGCGTCCACGCCCCAGGTCGGCTGGTTGATCACCAGCACCGCCGGGTCCTGCATCACCTCGCGCCCGACCAGGAACTTCTGCAGGTTGCCGCCGGACAGCGACCGCGCCTCCGCGGCCGGCCCTGTGGTGCGCACGTCGAAGCCGTCGATGATGCGCTGCGCAAAGGCGTCGGTGCGCCGCCGATCGATGAAGCCGAACCGCAGCAGCGACGCGCCCAGGAAGCCCGAAAGCAGGGCGTTGTCCGACAGCGACATGGTGACGACGGCGCCATGCCCGTTGCGCTCCTCCGGCACGAAGCAGCCGCGCAGCCGGCGGCGCCCGATCGGCCCCATGTGCCCGGCCGCCACGCCGCCGATCATGACCGTCTCCGGCCGGCCCGCCAGGATCTCGCCCGACAGCGCGTCCATCAGCTCTGCCTGGCCGTTGCCGGCGATCCCCGCCAGGCCCAGGATCTCGCCCCCGGCCAGGCTGAGCGAGATGTCGTGCAGGTCGGTGCCGAACCGACCCGGGGAGCGCACGGTCAGTCGGTTCAGCACGAGTTGCGCCGGCGTTGCGCTGGCGCTGCCCGGGCGCGGCGTGGGCGCGCGCAGCTCGGCGCTGATCATGATCTCCGCCAGTTCCTTGACGGTGCGCTCCGAGGGCACGACGCGGGCGACGTTGCGGCCGAGCCGCATGATGGTCGCGGCGGAGCAGAGCGAGCGCACCTCCTCCAGCTTGTGGCTGATGTAGAGGATCGAGCAGCCCTCCGCCGCCAGCCGCCGCAGGGTGACGAACAGGCGCCCGGCCTCGTGCGGCGTCAGCACGGAGGTCGGTTCGTCCATGACCAGCAGCCTCGGCGATTGCAGCAGGCAGCGCACGATCTCGACCCGCTGCCGCTCGCCGACTGAGAGGTCGTGCACCAGCCGGTCCGGGTCCAGGGGCAGGCCGTACTCCGTGGAGATGCGGACGATGCGGCTGCGCAGTCCCTCGCGTTCGCTGGCCGTGCGCAGGCCGAGGGCGATGTTCTCGGCAACCGTCAGCGCCTCGAACAGGGAGAAGTGCTGGAACACCATCCCCACGCCCAGTTGCTGCGCCTGGCCCGGCGAGCCGATGCTCACCTCCTGGCCGTCCCAGGCGATCCGTCCGGCGTCCGGCCTCACCAGGCCGTAGATGATCTTGACCAGCGTGCTCTTGCCGGCACCGTTCTCGCCCAGCAGGGCGTGGATCTGGTTGCGCTCGACAGTCAGCGAGACCCCGTCATTGGCCAGGCAGCCCGGGTAGCGCTTGGTGATCCCGTCCATGTGCAGCAGCGGGAGGACCGCGGGCACGGCAGGGCCTGTGCCCGACGGCACCTGGCCTCGTGCTGCGCCTGGCGCGACCTGCCCGGCTCCCGCCCCTCCCATCGCCATGGATCAGGTCAGCTTGCCGTCGATGCCCTGCACCAGCCACTGCATCGACGACAGGGCGCCGTCGTCCATGCTCCCGCCCGCGGCCACCTTCACCGCTCCGGCCTGGTCGGTCAGCGGCCCAGCGAACACCGGGGTCTTGCCCGAGGCGACAGCCGCCTGCGTCTCTGTCGCCAGGGCCGCCACATCGGGCGGCATGTTGGCGAACGGCGCCATGGCGAGCATCCCGCTGTCGAAGCCGCCCCAGGTGTCAGTGCTTCTCCAGGTGCCCGCCAGCACCTCGCCGATGCGCCTGATGTAGTAGGGGGCCCAGATGTCGGTCGACGCCGTGAGCTGGTCGCCCGGCGCGAACTTCGCCATGTCGGTGGACTGCCCAAACGCCTTGACGCCGCGGCTGGCGGCGGCCTGCAGCGGGGCGGGGGAGTCGGTGTGCTGGGTGATGATGTCGCAGCCCTGGTCGATCAGCGCCTTGGCGGCGTCGCCCTCCTTCGGCGCGTCGTACCAGGAGTTCACCATGACGAACTTCAGCCGCGCCTTCGGGTTGACCGACTGCAGGCCGAGCATGAAGGCGTTCATGCCCTGCACGACCTCGGGCACCGGCAGCGACCCAACGTAGCCCGCAAGCCCTGCCTTGCTAAGCCTGCCCGCGATCACGCCCTGCACGTAGCGCGCCTGGTAGAAGCGGATGTTGTAGGTGGCGAGGTTCGCGTCACGCTTGTAGCCCGTCGCGTGCTCGAACATGACCTTCGGGTTCCGCTTGGCGGCCCTGACGACGTAGTTCATGTAGCCGAACGAGGTCGCAAAGATCAGCTTGTGGCCGGAGGCGGCAAGGTCGTTCATCACCTTCTCCGCGTCCGGTCCCTCGGGCACGCTCTCGACGAAGGTGGTCCTTATCCTGTCGCCGTACTGCGCCTCGGCGGCCTGGCGTGCCGTGTCGTGCTGGTAGGTCCAGCCAAAATCGCCCACGGGTCCAAGATAGATGAAGCCCACCTTGAGCGGCTCCGCCGCAGACGCCGTGCAAACCAGGGCCGGCAGGGCCGACAGGGCTGCGCCGGTGCCAAGGAGCCGGGCGAGATCGCGACGTTGCATGGGAGGTTCTCCGCTGGCGGCGAGGGCTGTTGCAGCCAGGCAGCTACGCGACTCGTGTGTCAATGCTGACGAGGACGTGCAGCGAACGCTTCCGGCACGAACCCGGGGCAGGAGGTTGCGCCATCTGCCCTCACCCGGCCCACTCGGTGACGGGTTCCACCCAATTCCGGCGAGGAGCGAAGTGCACGCCATGGACCTGGACTTCGACGTGCACTGTCTTCGGCGTGGCCAGGCGGGCCCGTGCGGAAGGCAACCATCCGTCAGCGGACACAGGCCGACTCGGGCACCGACGCATGTGCGGGTTCATCCGCAGGCTGGACGCAACGAAAACCAGCGGAGAGCCAGTCAGAACGGGGCACAAAGCCTGATCTGCATCCAGGGCCGAGGCAGACCCGTCCGGCGTCACCCGGCCGCAAGCCTCCTTGCGGCCAGGCCGTGTCGGGCCATGAGCGCCGCGAGGTCCAGGCCGGGGATGCACCCGTCTTTCACGGCCCAGCGCCCGGCCACCATCACCCGGTCCGCCCGCGACGCGCCGCACAGAACGAGCGCCGCCAGCGCATCCCCGGCGCCGGAGAAGCGCAGCTCGTCCAGCGTGAACAGCGCCAGGTCCGCCGCCGCGCCGATCGCGATGCGCCCCAGCTCCGGCCGTCCGAGGCAGTCGGCGGAGCCCGCGGTGGCCCAGCGCAACGCATCCAGGTGGCTGACCGCCTCCACCCCGTTCACCCCGCGTTGCAGCAGAAAACCGGAGCGAACCTCCTGCATCAGGTTGGAAGCGTCGTTGGACGCCGAGCCATCCACCCCCAGCCCGACCGGGACGCCAGCCGCCTCCAGCGCGCAAACCCGGCAGGTGCCGGAGGCGAGCAATTGGTTGCTGCAGGGACAGTGTGTGACTCCCACCCGTGCGCGGCCCAGCCGAGCGATCTCTGGCGGGGTGAAGTAGATGCCGTGCGCCAGCCAGGTGCCGGGGCGCAGCCAGCCGCACCCGTCGAGGTAGTCGAGCGGCGTGCAGCCGAACCGGGCCTGGCAGAACGCCGCCTCGTCCGCGGTCTCGGCGAGGTGCGTGTGCAGCCGCACGCCCCGCCGCTCCGCCAGCGCCGCGGTGTCGCGCATCAGCCGGGTGGTGACAGAGAACGGCGAACATGGCGCCAGGGCGATCTGGAGCATCGCGTGCGGGCTCGGGTCGTGCAGGCGATCGATCAGGCGGGCGCTGCTGTCCAGGATGGTGTCCAGATCCTGCACGACGGAGTCGGGCGGCAGGCCGCCATCGCGCCGCGACAGGTCCATGGAGCCGCGGGTCAGCACCGCGCGGATGCCCAGGCGGGATGCCGCTGCGGCCTCGATGGCGATGGCGTCCTCCAGGCCGGGCGGGAAGACGTAGTGGTGGTCGGTCGTGGTGGTGCAGCCGGACAGCAGCAGCTCGGCCATCGCCAGCGTCGCCGCCGCGTCCAGCGCGTCCGGCGTCAGGCGCGCCCAGACCGGGTAGAGCGCCTCCAGCCAGCCGAACAGCGTGCGGCCCATGGCGCCGGGCAGGCAGCGGGTGAGCGTCTGGAAGAAATGGTGGTGCGTGTTGACCAGGCCGGGCAGCACGACGTGGCGGCTGGCATCCCAGATCGCTGCGGGCCGGACGGGCGCGCCGCCCGCCGGCACCAGCTCGACGATGCGCCCGTCCTGCACGACGATGCCGCCCGCGGCGTCGCCCAGCACGGCGAGAGGATCGCGCAGCCACAGCGCGGGGTCGTCCTGCGTCATTCACATATGGCATGACATTTGCCTGACAGACGCAAGCGCAAACAGGAGCATCCTGTGCAACAGCCGACGCTGGCGTTCATCACGGCCTTTGTGCCGCAATGCGTGCCCGGCGGGGCGGGCGTCGTGATGCTCGGCATGCTCGCCGCGACCGGCATCCGCACCCTGGCATCGGCATCCTGGCGGGCGTGGACTGCGGGAGGCACCGGGGCAACGTGTTCGTCGTCGCGGTGTCGATCGGCTTCGGCATGATCCCGCTGGTGGCGCCGACGCTGTCCAAGGCCGCGCCGGAGGTGTCGAGGACGATGCTGGACAGAGGCATCGTGTTGGCATCGGTGGCGACGCTCGACGTGTCCTTCAACCTTGGCGAGCCTGCCGCCGATGGGCATGCCGCCCCGGTGGTCATCGCCGACCCTGCGTGAGAGAGCCACCCGATGCCGCTGATCAACCACGTCTACGGCAAGGCGCGCGTGCGGGTCATGCGCATCCACCGCGACGGCGACTACAACGAGGTGCGCGAACTCAGCGTGCAGACGATGCTGGAAGGCGATTTCGGCGCGTCGTTCACCGAGGGCGACAACCGCACGGTGATCGCCACCGACACCATCAAGAACATCGCCTACATCGTCGCGCGCGAGAACATGACGGCCTGCGCCGAGGCATACGGGCAGGCCCTGGCCGCACGGTTCCTGCAACGCTACGAACAGGTGCGGCAGGCGCGGGTGTCGCTGCACGAGACCCGCTGGGTCCGGGCCAGCTTCGGCGGCACGCCGCACCCGCACAGCTTCGTGCTGGACGCCAACGGCAAGCCCACGGTGACGGTGGTGGCGCCGCGCGACGGCACGCCGGCGGTCACCTCGGGGATCGCGGGCTACACGTTCCTGAAATCCACCGGGTCCGGCTGGGCGGACTACGTGATGGACGAGTACACGACCCTGCCGGAGACCACCGACCGCGTCGCCGCCACCGCGATGGACGCGCACTGGACCTGGCTGGCAGCACCGGACGACTACGACGCGACGAACGCCCGCGTGCTGGCGACGATGCTGGAGGTGTTCGCCACGACCTACAGCCGCGGCGTGCAGGACAGCCTGTTCCGCATGGGCGAGGCCGCGCTCGCGGCGGTACCCAAGCTGGCGACGGTGCGGATGGCGTGCCCGAACAAGCATTACCTGCCGACGCGGCTGGAGCCGTTCGGGCTGTCGTCGGACAACATGGTGTTCATCGCCACCGACGACCCGCATGGCCAGATCGAGTGCCTGGTGGGCCGCTAGAGTCCGCGGCCCTGCCGTGACGGGCCCGCCGAGGCCGCTGATCCGACCCGT
>CAXSES010000125.1:0-8226 GCA_964236225.1 uncultured Acetobacteraceae bacterium | reverse complement strand
GGGGGGCTCCCCCTGGCGGAGTTTGAGGCAGAGCCTCAACCTTGCTTGCTTACCTGCCCCATGTCGGATTTCCCTAAGCTTCCAGCAGCCGCCGCATTACCCGGGTCGCGTCGCGCGTCACCGACGGGTCGCGCCCCGGCCTGGACAGCATGTCCGCCCAGGCGAACAGGTCCGCGATCCCTGCGATCGCCTCCCAATCGCGCGGCAGCGTTCCGCCCGCGTCGCGGTAGCCCCGCGCCAGACCGTCCCGAAAGCCCGCACGGTCAGCGATCCCTGGCCGCAGCAGGGCGGCGAAATCCAGCGCCGGCACGCCGGCCAGCGCGAACTCCCAGTCCAGCAACGCCGCGACCGTCCAGCCCGCCCCCTGGGCGCGCAGCAGCAGGTTGGACGGGTTGCAGTCCCCGTGCATCAGGCAGCACGGCGCCGCCCACCCGTCGAGCCGCGCCGCGTGGCGCCGCGCATGCGCCACCACCGCCGACGCGAACCCGACGCCGAGCCGCGCCAGCCCCTCGCCGTGCAGCAGCCGCTCGTCGAGGAAGCCCAGCAGCGCCGGGGCGTCGAGATCGATCGGGTGCGCCACCGCCAGAGCCGCATCCAGGAAGCCCGTCCGCGGCATCCGGATGGCATGGACCGTGGCCAGCGCCGATCCCACGGCCTCGCCCATGCCGCGCAGTGCCGCCGCACCTCGCCTGGCCGAACCTCGCCGGGCCGACTGCGGCGCCTCCGTGCCGTGCGTCCGACTCCCGGGATGGTCCGACGCCAGATGGTCGAGGCGTCTTCCTTCGATCCATTCGCACACCGTGACCGGGCCGCCGGTGGCGGGGCTGTGCGCGACGGCGTGCAGCACCCGCGCCGCCGGAGCGCCACGGGCCAGCAGCAGCGCGGGCAGGGCGGCTTCCTTGGCGGCCTGTGCGGCGTCGTGCTGCGTCAGGCGCAGCACGACGCGATGCGGCGCGCGGTCCAGCGTCACCTTCAGGTTGGTGTTGGACAGCCCACCGGACAGCGGCGCCACCGCCACCACCCTCGCATCCGGTAGCGCCGGGGCGACCAGCGCGGCGACCTCGGCGAGGGTCGGCACCAGCTCCGGCACCGCGCGCCGCCACCCGGAGCGCAGCGGCGCGGCAGGCGGGTCCGGCGTCACGGCGTCACCGGTCCGACGGCGGGCAAGGTGATGCAGTTCTCCAGCGGACACACCCTGGCGAACCCGTAGGCCAGGAGGCGCCGCGCCAGCTCCCTGGGGCTGGCGGGCGGCGCGGTGACGAACGCCGTGGCGCCGATCGCCGTGTCCGAGCGTCCCGCAGGCCGGAGGTCGTGCCGCGACCCTTCGCCCGCAGCCGAGTTCATGCCGGCAGCCGAAGCTGCGTCGAATGCCCGGCCCGCGACCGTGTCGAGCACCCGCGCCACCTGCCGCGCCACAGCGGGCGCCGGGTCCAGCCAGGTGATGCCGGGCCGCGCCGCGCGGGCCAGCTCCGGCAGCAGCAGCCGATAGTGCGTGCAGCCGAGCACCACCGTATCGATCCGCTCCGCGCCGGGCTGGTTCAGAAGCCCGGCCAGTTCCGCCGCGACCTGTGCCGCCGCTGCCGCCGTGCCGTGGAACCGCGCCTCCGCCAGCCCGGCGAGCGTGCGGGCGCCATGCGACAGCACGACGCAGTCCGGCGCGAACCGCGCGACGAGGTCGGCGACATACGGCCGCGACACCGTCGCGGGCGTCGCCAGCAGGCCGAAGCATCGGGTGCGGCTCAGCGCGGCGGCCCACTTGATCGCCGGCACGCAGCCGACGAACGGCACGTCGAAATGCGCCCGCAGGATCGCCAGCGCCGCCACGCTCGCCGTGTTGCAGGCGAGCACGACCAGCGACGGCGAGACCGCCACGATCGCGCGACGCACCACCGAGACGAGATGGCGCGCAAGCTCGCCTGCGGACCTGTCGCCATAGGGAAAGCCGGCGGTGTCCGCGAGATAGACGATCGGCAGGCCGGGACGCAGCGCGCGCAGCTCCGCCACCACGCCGAGTCCGCCGATGCCGGAATCCAGAACCAGCACCGGGGAAGGACGCACCGCGTCGGACGACGCGCGCCAGGCGTTCGCTCCAGCCATGCAACGATCGCGGCGTGCGGGCTTGGCGGGTCCGGGCAGGGCTCGGCCCTGCTTGCCTCTCGCTGCCGCGCCTATCCCTGCGACTGTGCCTTGCGCCGCGCCGCCTCCTCCGCGCTGGCAGCACCCCCATGCGCCGCCGACCAGGCGACCGGGTCCTCCAGGAAGCGGTGCACCTCGACCATGGCTTGCGAGGTGAAGTACGGCCGCTCGCGGCAGGCCTCCAGCACGTCCCACCAGGTGCACAGATGGTGCAGTGTGATGCCCATCGCCGAGAGCGTCTCCAGGCTGCCCGGGAACACGCCATAGAAGAACACGACGAAGGCGTGCTCCACGATCGCGCCGGCCTCGCGCAACGCGTTGGCGAAGGCGACCTTTGACGCGCCGTCGGTGGTGAGATCCTCGACCAGCAGCGTCTGCCGGCCAACCGGGACGTCGCCCTCGATCCGGGCGTTGCGGCCGAAGCCCTTTGGCTTCTTGCGCACGTAGGCCATGGGCGCGAGCATCCGGTCGGCCATCCAGGCGGCAAACGGGATGCCTGCGGTCTCGCCGCCGGCGACGGCCTCGATGGTCTCGTAGCCGACGTGGCGGTTGACCTTCTCCACGCCCAGCTCGCAGATCTTGGAGCGCGCGCGGGGGAAGTAGATGATGCGGCGGCAGTCGATGTAGACCGGTGATGCCCAGCCCGAGGTCAGGATGTAGGGCTGCTCCGGGCGGAAATTGACCGCCCTAATCTCGAGCAGAATCCGCGCCGTGACCAGGGCTGCGTCGCGGTCCCAGTCCGTAGCCATGCCGGCCTGGGCGCCGGCGGGGGAGGGCAGGGCCATGGGCGTGGGCTCCGGGAGACGGGCCTGCACCTCGCGGGCGGGGCCGGTTGCCCTGCTTAGCGGCGCGGCCGGGCGCCGTCCATGGCGGGGCGTGCGCGACCGTGCATCCCGGCGGTTACTTGCCCGGCTTGTGCCGCCCCGGTAGGATGTCCACTCTGCGAGCATGTCGCAGCGAGGGGATTGCCGTGGTTCGTGAGTCCAATCCGATCGCGCGTCGCTGCGAGCGTGCCGTCGTGACGGCGTACCGCGAGCTGCGCGGGCACGGCAATGCCGACCTTCATGCGTTCCAGGCCTGCACAACGCTGTACCGCATCCACCATCCCGAGGCGTCGCTGAGCGAGGCGCGCAGGCTAGTGTCGGAGTGGATCGACCACCACGTCGTGCGCCAGGATGCCGGGCCGACGCCGGGCTGCGAATGCGACTGAAGCCCTGCAGGTCAGTTCGGAACGGCCGCTGAGCGGCTGCGCCGCCGGAACCGGTTCGTGGCGGCGCTGGATCGTGGAATGATGGCGAGCGGACGTCCGGACCTGCGTCCCATGGCGTAGAGTTGGGGACGTTCCGAAACCTCCAAGTCACGCCAGGCAGGCGCCTTGCGGAACGCAGGATCCGGGGCAGCCTATTATGATCGGCGCGACGGGATCGGGACAGGGCATCCGGGTGTCGAGAGTGATGCGACCATCATCCCGCACCTTGTGGCAGTCGCACGCTGTTGAAGAACCGCCGCGGTGGCCAGGATGCTGCGAACTCGTTGACATCCGGGAGAGGGGCGTACCACGAGTGCCAGATCCTTATGTAGCCGCTGACCAACTCGCCGAAGTTCCGGTAGTTGTATGCCGTCGACAGCGTGTACGGGTTGAACCCGGCCTGCTCCATGGCAAGCGTGAGGTAGGGCTGGTCTGTCCAGGCCTCGAGCTCCGAAACGGACGCCTGCCGGCAGAAATCCTGCCATGTCTTCATGACGCTCCAGGCCCGTAGGTCCCGGGTGAAGAACAGGACGCCACTGTTGTAGTGCAGCAGGCCCTCGGATCGAAAGCCGATCTGCTGGAGGTGTTCGGAAAACCTTCCGAAGTGTTCGAGACTGTAATGGGGGGCCTGTGCGGCTGCCATTCCGTGCCGCTCAGCGCGCTCGAATGCTTGGTCGATCCCCATCAGCACGCGGGTGTCGGTGTCGAGGAACAGGAATGAACCGTATTCATCCGGCAACAGGTCGAGCATCTCGGTCTTGCGAGCATAGCCTGAGAGCTGGAACTCGTAAGTGATGACGCGCTCGAATCCGCCGCTGAAAGGAAGGCTGCGATGCGAGGCCGGGTCCGTGATCAGGACCCGGTCCGCACCCACATGACCTGCGGTCACGGCACTCGTCTGCGCTTCGCGGACGAACTTCTCTCCCCATGCCACATAGATGATGGCTCGTCTCACGAGGCCCTCCAAAGTACGCTGTCTCGACGCAACGGCGGCAAGTCGCACGTAATCCCCAGGAGCGGAGCGTCCGGCGTGTCCTGTCGCGCAGTCGCGCGTGGAAGGAGCTTGACGTCAGCCTCGGACTTCGCGGCTGCTGTAGTCGCGCTGCGCATGCCCGGTGTAGATCTGGCGCGGACGGCCGATGCGCTGCGCCGGGTCGTCCATCATCTCCTTCCACTGGCTGACCCAGCCGGTGGTGCGCGCGACGGCGAACAGCACGGTGAACATGCTGGTCGGAATGCCCATCGCCTTGAGGATGATGCCCGAGTAGAAGTCCACGTTGGGATACAGCTTGCGGCTGATGAAGTAGTCATCCTTAAGCGCGATCTGCTCCATCTCGATCGCCAGGTCGAGCAGCGGGTCGTCCTTGATGCCCAGCTCGGCGAGAACCTCGTGGCAGGTCTGCTGCATGATCTTGGCGCGCGGGTCGTAGTTCTTGTAGACGCGGTGGCCGAAGCCCATCAGGCGGACGTTGCTGCTCTTGTCCTTGACCTTCGTCATGAACTCCGCGGCCCGCTCCGGGGTGCCGATCTCGCCCAGCATCTTCAGCACCGCCTCGTTGGCGCCGCCATGCGCGGGGCCCCACAGGCTGGCGATGCCCGCCGAGATGCAGGCGAACGGGTTGGCCCCGGTGGAGCCGGCCAGGCGCACGGTCGAGGTGGACGCGTTCTGCTCATGGTCGGCGTGCAGCACCAGGATGCGGTCCATGGCGCGAGACAGGATCGGGTTCGCCTTGTAAGGCTCGGTGGGCACCGCGTCCATCATGTAGAGGAAGTTCTCCGCATAGCCGAGGTCGTTGCGCGGATACATGAACGGCTGGCCGATCGAGTACTTGTAGGCCCACGCCGCGATCGTCGGGATCTTGGCGATCAGCCGGATCGCGCAGATCTCGCGGTGCACCGGGTTCGTGACGTCGAGGCTGTCGTGGTAGAACGCGCTCATCGCGCCGACCACGCCGCAGATCACCGCCATCGGATGCGCGTCGCGGCGGAACCCGTTGTAGAAGCTGCGCATCTGCTCGTGCAGCATGGTGTGGCTGGTGATCATCTGCTCGAACGAGGCGAACTGCGCCGCGTTCGGCAGCTCGCCCTCGAGCAGCAGGTAGGCGGTCTCCAGGAAGTTCGACTTCTCCGCGAGCTGCTCGATCGGGTAGCCGCGATACAGCAGCACGCCCTCGTCGCCGTCGATGTAGGTGATCCGGCTCTCGCACGCGGCGGTGCCGCCGTAGCCCGGGTCGAAGGTGAAGATGCCGAGATCGGAGTACAGCTTGCGGATGTCGGCCACGTCGGGGCCGATGCTGCCGGCGATCAGCGGCAGGGTGGCCGTCCTGTCCGAACCCTCGACCTTGAGGGTGACGCTGCCGCTCGACGTGCCGGTCATGTGCAAATCCTGCCTGGAGGTGTCACCGGACGGGGATCGGCGTGTCTTTGCGCCGGTCTCCGCGACCGTGTCCCATTTAGGGCAGAACAAAACCCGCGCGCAACCTTCGCGCCTGCACCATAGCGAGGCCGTGCGCAGCCCTAGGGGGACGCCGTCCTCGCAGCCCACAGCCCGCGGCGTTGCGCCTGCGCCGCGCGCTCGGCCGTGTCGAGCGCCGGCTGGTCCGGTTCCGCCACCGCCCAGCCGCTCTCCACCACCGCGCGGTTGATCTCCACGCCGCCGGAGCGGCACAGCCCGAGCGCCCGCCCTGACGCGTCGCGCCCGTCCAGCCGGCACTCCGTGCGTCCGCGCGACACCAGGCTGGCGAGGATCACGCTGGCCCGGCCTCCGCAATCCACCGCCTGCCCCTCGACAGGGCCGCAGCCGGCGCCGCGTGCCGGCGCCGCCACTCCTCGCAGCCGGATCACCGTGTCGCGCAGCCGCAGCGTGTCGCCATCGACCACCGCCACCTGCGCGGCGTCGGCCGTCATCGTCACGCCGGCGGATACGGCGCGCGACGTGACAGGCTGTTCTGCCAGCATTACGCCGCCTGCGGCCGCCAGCCCGGCCGGGACGGCGAGCAACGCCCACGCCAGGCGGGACCGGGCAGGGGGGGCGGAACGGCGGAAGATGCGACGCGGAGACCTGATGGACATCGCACCTGCCTGCGCTGGGGAGTCGCCGCGACTGTCACCGTCATGCAACGAGCGGGAGGCACGCCTAGCCCGGCCGCCAGCCTTGCGCAACCAGGGGGCAGGCCGACGCCTGCCAGGCTTCGCTCAGCGCCAGAACGGCTCGGTGTGGCGCAGCCGCTTCCACGCCCGCTCCGCCGCGCCCTCCGCCGGCGCCGCCTGTGCCGCCAGCCAGCCCAGCACCGCGCCGCCCGCGAAGCCGCCCCCCGCGTGATCGAGCCTGTCCAGCAGCCCCGCCGCCACTGCGCCGTCGGTCAGCAGCCCCAGCGCCTCCTGCAGCGCGGCCAGGCGGCGCAGGTAGCGCCGCGAGCCGCCCGACGGGAACCCCGGCGCGAAGAACTCCGCTGCGTAGCGCAAACCCTTGCAGGCCTTGCGCAGGTCGTGGCGCGCCTCGTCCGGCAGATCCAGCATGTGCTTGCCGGAGCGCAGCATCGCCGCCAGCGCCCGGTCGAGGCGGCGCGACACGTAGGCCTGCGCCGGGGCGTCGAGCGCGGCCAGACGCTCCGCCGACGCCGCCACGCGCCACGGTCGCAGCTCCGGCGCCAGCGCAAGCTCCAGGCGGACCTGCCGCCAGCGCCCGTCCGCCAGCTCCGCCTCGATCGCGCGGTAGCCCAGCGCCCGCTGCCGCAGCGCGGCGTCCACCAGCCGCGCCACCCTGCGTTCGCCGTCCATCGCGTGCCGCAGGGCGGCCGCGGGACCGTCGAGGAACACGTCCCAGTCCCGCGCCGCGCCGAGCAGCGCCGCCAGCGCGCGCATCGACCCGGACAGGGCGCGCAGCTCGGCGCAGTCGGCCGCGCGGCGGAACAGCGACAGGGCGGAGCGCAACCTGCGGCAGGCGACGCGCGCCTGGTGCGCCGGCTCGGGGGAGAAGCCCTCCGCTGCCGGCCCCTCGATCCGCCCGACCCAGTGCCCCACCGTCTCGCCCAGATGACGCATCAGCAGGCAGAGCGCGGCCTCGACGCTGGCGTCCGCCGGCACCTGCGGCGCGCCGGAATGGCGCGGCAACCCGTTCCATTCGAACCTGTGCCCGGACACAGGCGCAGGCCGGCGTCCGGCGGCGTGCTGGCCAAGGCGGAGCGCCTCCGCGGCCAGGGTCGCCCCTGGCGGCTCGACCCGCGCCCTGCCGCCGAGCCGCCGCGCCAGCGCCGCCGCGGCCTCTGCCTCGCCCTCGATCCACAGCCGGCAGGCCGGGCGCTCGTCCGCGACCGCGCGCAGCACCCCGTCCAGCAGCGTCACGTCGAGCGCGCCGCCCGTCAGCGACCAGCGCTGCGTCGTGCCGTGAAAGGCCGCGACCGGCACCAGCCCGTCCGGCAGGTCGTGCCCGGCGAACCCCGGCGAGTCCGCCTCGGCGAGCGGGGCCGGCGGCGCCACCGCGCCCCAGTCGTCATGGCGCAACGGCACTGCGCGCTCCAGCCGCCAGACCACGCCCGCCTCGCCCTGCCGCACCTCGCACAGCGCCAGCCGGGGCGCGAGGGGGGCCACCGGGCTGTCGTGCCACACCAGCCGCACCGCCTCGCGCGCTGGCCGCCCGGCCCGGGCGAGGGCCAGCACCCGCCGCAGCGCCGCGCCATCCCCGGGCGCGAGGCGCAGAGCGAGGCGCAGCCGACGGGGCGGGTCCGGCACCATCTCCGCCACGCTCGCCGCGACCGCTTTGTCGCCGGCCGGGTCGCCGGCCGGGTCCGCCGGCGGCGCGGTCCCGCCCGTGGCGGCCCTGCTCACAGCGGCCCTGCTCA
>CAXSES010000124.1:0-8250 GCA_964236225.1 uncultured Acetobacteraceae bacterium | reverse complement strand
TAGCAACCCGGCTTCCAACGTCGAGAAGAAGCTTTCAGCCATGGCATCGTCGCAGGCATCGCCGACCGAGCCCATCGAGGGCCAGACACCCGCCTCGCCGCATCGCTTCGCGGACGCAACCGACGTGTACTGGCTACCCCGGTCGCCATGGTGGATGACGTCCTTTGGACGGCGCTGACCCACAGCCGCCTCCATCGCGTCCAGCACCAACTCAGCCCGCAGCGCCTGCATGCTGCCATCCAGTCATCCTATCCTGCCAGGCCAGCCAGGAGGGGTTCGCTGCTGAAGTTGAGTCCGCTCACCATGCCCTGGAGCATCTGCTGCGCGGTTTCAGCGCCGCCTACAACGCCAGGCGTCAACGCGTTCTCGACGGCAGAACGCCAGGCCAAGTTGTTGCCGAGCGCCTTGAGGCCGAGCCCGGCCTCGCCCGTGCTGCACCGCACGGCCGCACGGGTCTGTGCGACACCACCAGGGCTCGCTTCATCGCTGATCGCGCCAAGGAGGTCCCGCAACCGGACAGAGAACCGGTTGCCCAGGGTCATCGGAGGTGTCACGTTCCGCAACGGCGTCGAGGGCATCAAGGTGCCAGCGCAGAGCGCCACCTGATCATAGCCTTCCTCGAATTTCGGCTTAGCTCCGGCCGGTGATACGATAAGCATGGCCACATGAATTCCCACCTGTTGCGCGCAATCACGTTGACGATCGGTCTTCTGCTTGGCCGGGAGGTCCGCGCCGACAGCTCGGCGCCGCCGAGCGCTGAACGCGTGTTCGATACCGTGCGCGCGTCGCCGCCGCGACTGCGCGTGTTCTTGCAGGCGATGCCCAAGGGCGGCGAGCTGCACACCCATCTCTGGGGCGTGCCCTCGGCCGAGGATTTCCTGGGCTGGGCCGCCGAGGACGGGTTGTGCTTCGACGTGCCGACGCTCTCCCTGGCGCCACCGCCCTGCGCCCGGCCCAACGCGCCAGCGGTCGCCGGCCTGGCAGCCCACGATCCCGCCCTTTACGTGACGGCCCTCGACGCCTTGTCGTTGCGAGGACAGAACGCGGGCGTCGGCACGCAACTCCGTTCAGGCCATGACCAGTTCTTCGTGACGTTCGGGCGGTTCGCGCCGGTGGCCTCGCACGAGCCGGGGCGGATGCTCGCGCTCGCTCGCTCTCTGGCGGCGGGCGACCATGTCGACTACCTCGAGCTGCAATCCGATCCCGCCGCCGTCGTCGAGGCAGGGGAGGCGGCGCGCGCCGGCTGGGCGGCGCAGGATTTCGCGGCGAGCGAGGCGGCGCTGGCCCCCGCCATCCCGGCCTTGCTCGCCAGCGCCCGCGCGGAAACCGACGCGATGGAGGCGGAGGCGGCGCGGCGCCTTGGCTGCGTCGCCGGCAAGGCGGAGGCGCCGTGCGGGGTGGGCGTGCGTTACCAGGCGTTCGCCCTACGCACCGGGCCGCCCGCAACCGTCTTCGGGCAATTGGCGCTGGCCTTCGCGCTGGTCGAGGCCGATCCCCGCTACGTGGGCGTCAACCTCGTCGCGCCCGAGGACGATCCGGTGGCGCTCGCCGACTACGACCTGCACATGGCCATGCTGCGCTACTTCGCGAGCCGCCACCCGGGCGTGCCGATGGCGCCGCACGCGGGCGAGCTCGCACTCGGCCTGGTGCCGCCCGGCGCGATGCGCGACCACATCGCCAAGGCGACCGCCATCCCCGGCGTGCGCCGCATCGGTCACGGCGTGGACATCGCGCACGAGGCCGACGCGGCTTCGGTGCTCGCGCGCATGGCGGCGGCCCGCATAGCTGTGGAGATCAACCTGACCAGCAACGACGTGATCCTCGGCGTGAGGGGGCCCGAGCACCCGCTGGCGCTTTACCGCGCGGCGGGCGTGCCGTTCGTGCTCTCGACCGACGACCAGGGCGTGTCGCGCACCGACATGAGCCGCGAATACGCGCGCGCAGTGGAGGAGCAGGGCCTGGGATACGCGGACCTCAAGGCAGCGGCGCGCGCGAGCCTGGAGTACGCGTTCCTGTCCGGCGCCAGCCTGTGGCAACCCGGTGCTCCAGGAAGGTTCGTCGCGGAATGCGTCGACGCCGTAACGGACGACGCGCACGAGGAACCGCCCTGCCCTGGCCTGCTGGCCCGCAGCGACAAGGCGCGCGCGCAATGGCGGCTGGAGCGCGAGCTGGCCGCGTTCGAGGCTTCGGTGGGCGCCATACCGTTCTGACCGCATTGCACGCAGCACGTCAATCTTGGCATGTCTTATTATTAGGCAATGCAGTGAGGCTTTTTCCAAGAAGCCTACATTCTAAGCGTTTCTGTACATATTCCAGCAGAATTTCCAGCAATCGCCTGGCTTGGAGATTGCCTCAGCTCCGCAACGTCTGCAAGCATGTGTGACGCGGCTGAGGTGAAGGGTCAGAATTTGATCTTAAGGGCGATTGTCGTGGCAGGGTTGTTGCTGACCAGCACCATTGCGCGCGCGGAGCATCTGGTGATCGCGGACAACGATTATGACGGCCCTGCCGGCGTGCAGTCGGTTCTTCCGCTGCTCGCGAAGCCCGGCATCACGGTGCTGGGCCTGACGGTCGTGACTGGCGACGGCTGGCGGGACGAGGAGACGGCGGCCCTGCTGCGCGCGCTGGAGGTGGGCGGCCTGACCTCCATCCCGGTGCTGAACGGCGCGATCTACCCGTTGATCAACACTCCTGGGAGGATGGCGGCCTGGGAGGCGCGCTATGGCAGGATTGCCTGGAAAGGCGCGTGGAACGGCCCAGAGATGGGGGCCGGATTCCACCCTGGCGAGCCGTTCCTGGTCGCCGCCATGCCGGAGGGAGCGCCAGAGGCCAAGCCCGCCGACGAGGGGGCGGTTGCGTTCCTGATCCGCCAGGTGCACGCGCACCCGCACGAGGTGACGATCCTGGCCGCCGGCCCGATGACGAACCTTGCGCTCGCGCAGCGCATCGACCCGCAATTTGCCTCTCTCGCCCGCGAGCTGGTGTTCATGGGCGGCCTCATCGACACCAACATGGCGCAAATCACCGCCAGCGCGAACTTCGCGTCCGACTTCAACATGCTGTTCGATCCCGAGGCGGCGCATATCGTGCTGACGGCGCCTTGGGCCCAAATCACCGTGGTCGGCAACGTGTCCAACGACACGTTGATGACCAAAGAGATCGCGGGGCGGTTCACGGCGTCGGGCGGAGCGCTCGGCCGCTTCCTTGCGCGCCACGCGCTGCTGGGCCTGCCGCTGTGGGACGAGCTAGCCGCCGCGGTCGTCGCCGATCCGACGCTGGTGACAGGGGAGGTCGAGGCGTTCATGGACATCGATTTCGGCGAGGGCATGAACTATGGGCGCGTGCATGTCTGGCCCGAGGCACTGCGTCCGCGCCTGGGCGAGCAGAAGGTGCGCATCGTCACCGCGATCGATCAGGCGCGGTTCGTGGATGGCCTGGTCCGTGACGCCGCCAGGGGTTCGCCGTAGGCGTGGGATCGACCCGGTTTCGTAGGACAATCTCAGCCGTAACGTTCTGCAGGCGCATACTCTTGACCAGGAGAGCACCTTGAAGTGATAAACCGCTTTACAAGCCAGAAGCCACGGGCTTTCTTCGTCAACGTGAGCTGTGACATCTAGGTCAGGCCTCCCGACTGTCGCACGACATTTGAAGAAGGATGGACCCGTGATTCTCCGACAGGGCCTGATGTTCTTTACTGCCTGCTTCAGCACAATTGGTGGTTTTTCGCTTATCAATGCTGGGGCGCAAGGCAACAGCTTTGCAACGGCCGCGCCGTCCACGCCGGCGCAGCAGCCAGGCGACCAAAGATCACAGACCAACGTCCACATCCAGATGGCTCAGGCCGGCGACACAGCGGCGGATATGGCGGCCAACCATGAGGTGCCGAAAGCCAAGGCGCGCGCCGCTGCGCGCGTGGCGCACGCTCGGCCAGCTCCGCAGCCGAAATTGCACAACGGCCCGGTTGGCGCCAATCCGTCCGCCAACGCTCCCGGCACACTCGATTCGGGTGGGCCAGGCATCGTCGCACGGCAAACGGGTCAACCGAGCCCGGCGCCGTCAGCACGCGCCGATCAGGCAGCCATCACAGCGAGCGACAATGTGGTTGCAATTCCGGATGTCATTGTCGGCGCGACGAGGCGGCGCGAAAAGGATCAGGACGTTCCCATCTCCACCTCCGTCCTGAGTTCGACGCAGCTGAACCAGATCTTCAGCAACGGCTCGTCCGTCACCGGCCTTGCCGCGCAGACCCCCAGCCTGAACGTCGAGTCGTCCAACGGCCGCACGTTCCCGCGATTCTACATCCGCGGCTACGGCAACACCGACTTCAACACCTTCGCCTCCCAGCCGGTCGAGTTCGTGTACGACGACATCGATCAGGAGAACCCGGTCCTGAAGGGGTTCCCGATCTTCGACGTGCAAGACGTGGAGATTTTTCGCGGACCGCAGGGCACGCTGTTCGGGCGCAACGCGCCGGCGGGCGTCATCAGCGTGCAGTCCGTACAGCCGATCCTGGGCCGGGATAGCTTGCAGGTCACTGCATCCGAAGGGACGTACAACACCGCCAACTTCCTTGGCGTGGCGAACGGGGCCGTCAACGACCGCGTCGCGGTGCGGTTGTCCGTGCAGGAGCAGCGCCGCGACAACTGGGTGTCGGACCCGATCACGAGCTCGCACCTCAACGGCTACAGCGACTTCGCCGGGCGTGCGCAGCTATTGTTCAAGCCTTCGGACAACTTCACCGCCGTCTTCAACGTGCATGGCCGCGATCTCGAATCGTCCGCGCAGCTGTTCCGCGCCAACATCATCCAGCCCGGGACAGACAGCCTGGTGGCCGGGTTCCAGGCGGACACTCTCTTCACGGACGGGCGCAACACGCAGCAACTGGGCACCGGCGGCGCCAACGCGCGGCTCACCTGGAACCTGGGCAGCATCAGCCTGGTGTCCATCACCGGGTTCGAGAAGATCGTCAGCTACTACACGCAGGGCGACATCGACGGCGGGTATGGTGCGTCGTTCCTGGGTGCCAACGGGCCGACCGTCAGGACAACGAACGGGCGGGTGATCGGCATCCCGTTCCCCGTCGACACCGGCGGCGGGGTCACGGACCACAACCAGTTCACCGAGGAGTTCCGGGTCCAGTCCAACTACACCGGGCCGATCAATTGGCTGGTGGGCGGATACTACTTCTACGAGACAGTGACCTCTCCCAACATCGACTTCGACCTGACCGGGTCGACCATCACGGATTTCAACGTCGCCCGCCAGATCAACAGCGCGCCTGCGGTGTTCGGCTCCGTCGACTACAACGCGCTGCCGAACCTGGAACTGCGCGGTGGCGCCCGCTTCACCAGCGACGACAAGCATTTCAAGATCCTGTCGGCGGTCGGCCAGAGCTTCGCGGGCGACACCAGCGCGGCGGCCGTCGGACGCAACCTGAGCGGCGACTTCAGCGCGACGTACCACGTGCTGCCGGATGTCAGCGTGTATGGCCGTTTCGCGACCGGCTTCCGCGCGCCCTCGTTCGGCTCGCCGTCCTCGACGGTCGGCATCCAGGTCGCAAAGGCCGAGACCGTCATCTCAGGCGAGGTCGGCGTCAAATCCGCCCTGTTCAACCGGCGGGCGAAACTCAATTTCGACCTGTACCATTTCGATGTGAGCAACCAGCAACTGACTGCCGTGGGAGGGGAGGTCAACGCCACCCACCTCCTCAACGCCAAGAACACCCTTGGCGAGGGCGCCGAGGCCAGCCTGGACGTCAAGGTGGCGAGGGACCTCACCGTCCGCATCAACGCCAGCTACAACTACACCCAGATCCAGGACCCGACGCTTGCGGTCGCCGTATGCGCCGCCTGCACCGTCACCAACCCGCTCAACGCGGCAGGCAACGCGCTGATCAACGGCAACTCCCTGCCGCAGGCGCCGCGCTTCATCGTGGACCCGTCGGTGCGCTACGACCGGTCGGTCGGAGATGACGGCGACGTGTTCTTCTACGGCGACCTCGCGTTCCGCAGCAAGCTCAACTTCTTCCTCTACACCTCCAAGGAATTCACCGGCCAGCCTCTGGCTGATCTCACGCTCCGGGCGGGCTACCGCTGGAACTCCGGCCGCTACGAGGCGTCCGCGTTCTGCAGCAACTGCGCAAACCAGATCAAGGCGATTGGCGGGATCGACTTCAACAATCTCACCGGCTACATCAACGAGCCGCTGATCGCAGGCGTCCAGCTCAGTGCGAAGTTCTGAAGCGTCAAGTCGCTTTCTCATTTTGGCGGCAGGCATGGTCGCCGCCGCCTTCGCGACCGCCGGAACCGCCACCGGGGCGGTGCCGGCGCCGATCCCGGTCATCATCGACACCGACATCGGTGACGACATCGACGACGCCTTCGCGCTGGCTTTGGCGGTTCGCGACCCTCGACTGAACGTGATCGGCGTCACGACCGCGTTCGGCGACACGGCGATGCGGGTGACGCTGGTCCGGCGCCTGTTGCGGGCCATGGCGCGGCCCGACATCCCCGTCGCGCAAGGCACCGCCACCCCCGATCCGACCCCTTTCACGCAGCGGGCATGGGCGCAGGCAGGGGCGGACCGCCCGGCCGCGCCGGATGCGGTCGATTTCATCGCCTCGGCGGCTTCGGCGCATCCGGGTGAGGTTACGCTGCTGGCCCTCGCACCCCTGGTCAACGTCGAGATGTTGATCCGCCGCAACCCGGCATCCTTCAAACGGCTCAAGCGGATCGTGATGATGGGCGGGTCGATCAACGCCGGATACCGCATGGACGGGTCCGGCCCGACGCCGCCCGGCGCCGAGTACAACGTCGCCCAGGCGCCGGGCGCACTGGCCGCGGTTCTGGGCGGCGGCGTGCCGGTGACCATGTTCCCGCTGGACGCGACGCAGGTCAGACTCGAGCAGGCCGCGCGGGATCGCCTGTTCGCGCAGGGGTCGACAACCTCGGACGCGCTGCGGTCGCTGTACCTGCAATGGCGGGTCGGGAACGCCTGGGGCCAGGTGACGCCGACCCTGTTCGACGTCGTTCCGGTCGCCTGGCTTGCGGAGCCGGCCGTGTGCGCCGTGCGACCGCTCAGGATCGCGGTGGATGCCCGAGGGTTCACGCGTGTCGAGCAGGGCGAGCCGAACGTGCAGGTCTGCCTGGACGAGCGCGGGGATGCCGTGAGGCAGATCCTTGCGCCGGCGTTGACGGAAGGATCGGATGGCGATGCCCGGTAGCGCGCATGCAAGATGGCGGGCCGCACTGGTCCTCGCCTTCGCGATCGGGGGTTCGGCGCCCGCCGCCGAGCCTGCGGTGCCGCCCCTGCCGGAGCCGGCCGCGGACCGCATCGCCGTGAAGGTCATCGTCGTCGCCAACTTCGAGCCCGGCGCCGACACGGGCGACGCGCCGGGCGAGTTCCAGCTCTGGGCCGAGCGCGAACATCTCAGCGAGGCGATCCGGATCCGGGGCACGCTTCATCCGCTCAGGCGCAACGATCGCGGCCTGTTCGGCATCGTCTGGGGAGAGCCGGACACGATGGTGAGCGGCGTTGCCGAGCAGCTCGCGGCCCTCGTGCTCGACCCGAGGTTCGATTTCCGGAAAACCTACTGGTTGTTCACTGGCATCTCCGGGACGGATCCGAACGTCGCCTCGGTGGGCAGCGCCGCCTGGGCACGCTGGGTCGTGCAAGGCGACACCCTGCGCGAGTTCGACGACCGCGACTTGGCGGCGAACTGGCCCTACGGGCTGTTCGCAATCGGCGCGAAGCGCCCGAACGAGCTGCCCAATGATCCGCACAGCTTCAGTGGCGTGCTGGACCCCGGCAAGCTGACCATGGCGTTCCCGCTGAACCAGGGCCTTGCGCGATGGGCGTACGACATGACCAGGGGCGTCGCCATTCCCGACACGCCCGAACTCCGGAAGGACCGCGCCGCCTGGACAGGATACCCGAACGCACAGCGCCCGCCCTTCGTCCTCATGGGTGAGACGCTTGGATCAGTACGCTATTGGCATGGTGAGCGCCGCATGCGCTGGGCCGAGGACTGGGTGCGTTTGTGGACCGGCGGGCAGGGCATGTTCGCGATGTCGAACATGGAAAGCCAGTCGCTCGCCGGCGCGTTGAATGTCCTGTCCAAGGACGGCCTGGTGGACCTCAACCGGGTGATGATGCTCCGTACGGCGAGCAATCAGACCGAACCGCCGCCGGGAGTCGCTGCGACTGAAAGCGTGGGCGATGAGGGTCCGGGACAACTGGCCGCATTCGAAG
>CAXSES010000123.1:0-8267 GCA_964236225.1 uncultured Acetobacteraceae bacterium | reverse complement strand
GCGCCGCCCATCCCGGATGCCCCGCCCACGGCTCCGGACGCCGCGCCGCCCGACGCGCAGGCGCCGCCGCCGGTGCCGTCGCCGCCCGACGTCGCGCCTGACGAGGTCACGCCGCCCGACGCCGCCCTCCAGGACACGTCGCCCACCGAGGCGCCGATCGCCCCGCCGCCATCCCCGCAGCCCGCCCCGATGCCCAGCCCGTCCCCCGTGCCCGCTCCCGCGCCGAGCGCCCCGGAGGCCGACATGCAGGTCAACGCCGGGCCGCTCGCCGAGCTGTTCAACCTCCAGCCGGTGCCGGTGCCGCAGCAGCGCCCGCTGCCGCCCCTGACGCCCGCGCCCGCCTTGCACCCGCGCGCCGCCCGCCCGGCGCCCGCCTTCCCGACCCCGCGGCAATGGGCGTTCACCCCCGCCGCCCCGTTCGGCGGCGGCAGCCCGGCACGCGGCGGCTCGCGCGGCCTGAACCTGTCCTTCGCCCCCCAGCTCCACGGCGGCGGCGGCACCCGGTCCTCGCCAGACTTCTCCGCCCCGGACGCCGGCCCGGACTGGGAGAACGAGCTGCACGCCTGGTGGGACCGCCACGGCTACTTCCCGCGCGAGGCCGCCGAGGCCGGCGAGCAGGGCAGCGTGAGCCTGCACCTTGTCGTCAACCACGATGGCCACGTCACCGCCGCCCGACTGACCACGCAGTCCGGGTCGGTGTGGCTCGACCAGGGCGCGCTGTCCCTGTTCCGCGACGCCCACTTGCCCGCCCTGCCGCCGCAGACCGAGAAGCCGCAGATCCCCGTGGACCTGACCATCCACTACATCCTGCGCTGACCCATGACGCCGTCCCCACGCATCGGCGGCACCGGCCCGTGACAGGCACACAGGCAGAAACGGGCTCTCTCCCCGCTGCTCCCTCCAGCGGCCCAGGCGGGCCGTCGGAAGCCTCGGGCAGCTCCGCCCGGACCCGCCAGCCAGGGATCTCCGAAAACCCTTCTCCCGGGCATCGGACTCCGGGGGCGGGCCTTTGGCGGAGCCCGAGGGCAGGGCCTCTGGCCTTCCCTTGCTCCCGGCTCCGGCCATGATCCCTCCTTGCCCCGAAGCCGGGCGCCGCAGCGCCCGCGGCCGCCTCGCCCACGCCCGGGGCCTGGCGGCGGAGCAGGCGGCGTGCGCGGCGCTGGAGCGCGACGGCTGGACCGTGCTGGCCCGGCGCCTGCGCACCCCGGCCGCGGAGATCGACCTCGTGGCGGAACGGCAAGGGCTGCTGGCGATCATCGAGGTGAAGCGCCGGGCCACCCTCGCCGACGCGGCCGCCTCGCTCGGCCAGCGCCAGCGGCGCAGGCTGGCTGCCGCTGCCGAGCAGCTTCTGGCCGCGCAGCCCGACTGGGGCCGGGCCGGCGTGCGCTTCGACGTGATCCTGGTGGACGCCGACGGCCGTGTGCGCCGGATCAGCGATGCGTTCCGCCCCGAGTAGTGCCGCCGGCCTGGGGGCTGGCCTATCAAGGCAGGCAAGGCCAGGGGCTCTGCCCCTGGACCCCGCCAGGGGGAGCCCCCCTGGACCGGCTTCCCTTAAGTAGTGGTTTCCAAAGGCGAGCCTTTGGCGGGGTCCCCGCCTTGAAGCAGGGGGGCAGAGCCCCTGGCCTTGCCTGCCTGGCCGGTCAGGATCAAGGCCGCTGGCATGACGCGCCGGGCAGGCCGTTCCGCCGGCGCCGCGTTCAGGGAAAATTCATCCCGACCGGGCAAGCTGGCGCCTCGCCCGGGAAGACTTCGCCATGCAGCTCAGCCGAGCCATCCTTGTCCTGGGCGCCGAGTGGGCGTGCCTCACCGCCGGCCTGGTCGGGGGCATGGCGATCGAGCGCTGCGTCAGGTCCGAGGATGTCAGGATCATCCTGGCCAGCGTCGCGGCGCTGGCGTTCGCCGCCGGCGTCGCCTTCCGCAGGGCGTCCCTGACCGAAAGGCACGAGTGCAACGTCGGCTCGCTCCTGTTCCTCCTGACCAGCATCGTCGTCAACCTGATGATGGTGCGCGACGGGACGGACGGGCATGTCGCGGACAGCGTCCTGTGCGCCGCCGCCACCGTGGCTGTGTTCCACGTCGCCGCGACGCGGAACCGGCCGGCGACCCCGCCAGGATCGCGCCGGACTGACCCCTGCGGCCCTGGGGCGTGACCGGGGGAGCGGGCAAGGCCGGAGGCTCTGCCTCCAAACGCAGCCACCGGCTCGCCTTCAGGCACCGGGCCTCGAACTCCGCCAGAGGCAGGCCCCTGGAATCCTCTCCTTGGCGGAGTGCTGAGGAAACCCGTCGGCGGCGGAACCAGAGAAAGAAAAGTATCCTGCGTCACCAATCCAAGAATTAATGATGCTCGCCGCGTAGTCTGAGCGGATCATAGTTGCGTCGGTTGACGCCGGAAGTCGTTCTTCAGCACCCTGTCGACTCAGGCCGGTCCAGGAGCGGCTCGCCCCTGGCGGGCCTGGGCGGAGCCCGGCCTTGCTCGCCGTCAGGCCAATGTCAGGTGCCGTTGGTATTAACCAGCGGCTAGGTAAGACAGTTTAGGCTGCCCCGGTGCAGGCCTGCTACTCTGGCCCGCTGCCCTGCATAGTCGGAGAGTTCCTTTCGATGCTAACCGAGCAGCTCCACCTCCTGGGATCATCGAGCGCGGCGCCCGGGTCGCCGCCCCGTGAGGCGGGTCCAAGCCCGCAGGCCGCCCGTCTGGTGCAGAGCGCGGCTTACTCGCTCGAGTGTCCGATGGCGGTGTTCTACCTGTCGGCGGACCGCAGCTTCGAGGCGCACGCTTCGTTCGGGGTCGCCTCGCCCCTCCCTGCGCCCGCCCAGGGCCGGCTCCTGGTCGAGGAGGCCGATCTGCATCCGGGTGGCATGCTCGTCATCAACGATCTCCTGCGCGAGCCCGGGTTCAACCAGGAGGAGGTCGCCTCGTTCGAGGCCGCCATGCCGGGCCTGCGGTTCTTCGCGGCGGTCCGGGTGGATGGCGCGAGCGACGCCGCGTGCGGCGTTCTCGTAGTTGGCGACACTGTGCCCCATGCCGGCCTGAGTCCCGCCAAGGCCTACGTCCTGCGCACCCACGCCGCCCAGCTCTCGGCGCTGCTGGAGCTGCAGCGGTTCCGTCTCGCGACGGAGGCGCCCCCCGCCGCGGGACACGGTTCCAGCACGGAGCGTCTTCGCCTGCTCGAATCCGTGGTCGTGAACGCCAACGATGCCGTGCTCATCACCGAGGCCGAGCCGATCGACGATCCAGGCCCCAGGATCGTCTACTGCAACGCCGCGTTCACCAGGACCACGGGCTACACCGAGGCGGAGGTCATCGGCCGAACGCCCCGCCTGCTGCAGTCCGACAGGACGAATCGCCAGACCCTGGACAAGCTCCGCCGGGCGCTCACCCACTGGAAGCCGGTCGAGGTCGAGCTTCTCAACACGAGGAAGGACGGCACCGAGTTCTGGGTCGAGCTCAGCATCGTCCCGGTCGCCAACGAGATCGGCTGGTTCACCCACTGGGTGTCGGTGCAGCGCGACGTCAGCGACCGCAAGGCGGCCGAGGAGTCCGCGACGCGGGCGCGCATCGTGGAGGCGCAGAACGCCGCCCTGGAGGTCGAGATCCTCGAACGCAAGCGGGTCGAGGCCAGGCTGCTCTACACCGCCTTCCACGACGACCTGACCAAGCTGCGCAACCGGGCGTTCTTCATGGACCGTCTCACCGTCGCCCTGGCCCGGGCGAGGGGCGACGCCGGTTTCCGCTGCGCGGTGCTGTTCCTCGACCTGGACCGGTTCAAGCTGGTCAACGACAGCCTGGGGCACCGTGCCGGCGACCTGCTGCTGATGGAGGTCGCCGAACGCCTGAGGTCATGCGCCGCGCCGCGCGACACGCTCGCGCGCGTCGGCGGCGACGAGTTCGCCCTGCTGGTCGAGAACATCGACGAGATGACCGCCGTGGCCAGGCTGGCCGGGCGGATCATCGAGGCGATGCGCCGCCCGCTGTGGATCGGGGAGCAGGAGGTCTTCACCTCGTGCAGCGTCGGCGTGGCGCAGGCCGGGACGCAGCACACCCTGCCGGAGGAGCTGCTGCGCGACGCGGACATCGCCATGTACCAGGCCAAGCGCAACGACGCGGGCAGCTACGCGGTCTTCGCGGACTCCATGCACAACGGCGCCGTCAAGGCCCTGCAGCTGCAAACCGACCTGCAGAACGCCATCGTGCGCGACGAGTTCTTCCTGCACTACCAGCCGATCTGCGACTCGCGGACCTCGGCGATCACTGGCTTCGAGGCGCTGATCCGCTGGAACCACCCCCAGCGCGGCCATCTGCCTCCCGGCGACTTCATCGCCGCCGCCGAGGAGACCAGCCTGATCCGCGACATCGGCCGCTGGGTGCTGCGCGAGGCCGCCATCCGGATGTGCCTCTGGCGCGACTGCTTCCCTGGGCTGGCGCTCCGCCTCAGCGTGAACGCTTCCGCCGATGAACTGAAGGACCCGGGCTTCGTCTCCGACGTGCGCGACACTCTGGTCTCCACGGGTCTCGATCCCTCCTGCCTGGAGATCGAGGTGACCGAGGGGGTGTTCCTCCAGGACCCGACCGTCACCAACGGCATCATCAACAGCATCCGCGACCTCGGTGTCCGCATCGCGCTGGACGATTTCGGAACGGGATATTCCTCGCTGGGCTATCTCGACCGCTACCCGATGGACACGATCAAGATCGACCAGTCGTTCATCGCCTGCATGCTGATGCGGCCGAGGACCAAGGCGATCGTGGACACCATCATCAGGCTCGGGCACGCCCTCGACCTCGAGATCGTCGCGGAGGGAGTCGAGGACGAGACGCAGCTCCAGGCCCTGGTCGCGGCGGGCTGCGGCTCCGTCCAGGGCTATTTCCTGGGCCACCCGCTGTCGTGCGAGCAGGCCCACGCGGCCCTGGCCCGGCAATTCCACCCGCAAGGCAGGGCAGACACCGTGTCCACCCTGGCCTGACGGCCCCGGTGCTCCTGACCGCAGGGGAAGGGGCAGGCAAGCCCGCCCTCCGTCCCTGGCGATGCCTTCATCCAGCCACCCCGAGCCCCTCCTTCCCGGCCGCATCCACCCCATATGCGAGGCGTCGGGATCAGGCCCGCGCAGCCAGCACCGGGGCACGATGGATCTCCTGCACAAACTCGAGATTCTTGCCGACGCCGCCAAGTACGATGCGTCCTGCGCCTCGTCCGGCACCGAGAAGCGCAGCAGCAGGGGCGAGACCGCCGGCGTCGGCTCCACGGAGGGAATGGGCATCTGCCACGCCTACGCGCCGGACGGCCGCTGCATCTCGCTGCTCAAGATCCTGATGACCAACTCGTGCATCTACGAGTGCAAGTACTGCATCAACCGGCGCTCCTCGAACGTGCAGCGCGCCCGCTTCACCGTCGACGAGGTTGTCAAGCTCACGCTCGGCTTCTACCGCCGCAACTGCATCGAGGGCCTGTTCCTCAGCTCCGGCATCATCCGCGACCCCGACTACACCATGGAGCAGATCGTCGAGATCGCCCGCACCCTGCGCGAGGACCACGGCTTCCGCGGCTACATCCACCTCAAGACCATCCCCGACGCCTCCCCGGAGCTGCTCGCAGAGGCCGGCCGCCACGCCGACCGCCTGTCGATCAACGTCGAGCTGCCTACCGAGGCCGCGCTGACCGAGCTGGCCCCGGAGAAGGACCTGCCGCGCATCCGCCGCTCCATGGGCCGCATGCGCCTGCGCATCGACGAGGCCGCCCACGCGAGGAAGACCTCGCGCGGCGCCACCGCCCCTCGATTCGCCCCCGCCGGCCAGAGCACCCAGGTCATCATCGGCGCCGATGCCAGCACCGACCGCTCGATCCTGGACATGAGCACCAACCTCTACGGCTCCTACGGCCTGAAGCGCGTCTACTACTCCGCGTTCAGCCCGATCCCCGACGCCTCCGCGTCCCTCCCCCCGGCCGCCGCGCCTCTGCTGCGCGAGCACCGTCTCTACCAGGCCGACTGGCTTCTGCGCTTCTACGGCTTCGAGGCCGGCGAGCTGGCGCTGGACGCCGCCGGCAACATGCCGCTGGAGATGGACCCGAAGCTCGCCTGGGCGCTGGAGCACCGCGCCCTGTTCCCCGTCGACCTCAACCGCGCCGACCGCGACATGCTGCTCCGCGTACCCGGCCTCGGCGTGAAGTCCGTCGAGCGCATCATCTCGGCCCGCCGCCACCGCGCGGTGCGCCTCGACGACCTGGCCCGTCTGCGCCTGCCGGTCGCCAAGCTCGCGCCCTTCGTCGTCACCCCGGACCACACGCCGCGTGCCGCCCTGGACAGCGCCGGCCTGCTCGCCCGCCTGGCGCCGAGGCCGAAGCAGCTCGCCCTGCTGTAAGAAAGGTTGAGGCTCTGCCTCAAACTCCGCCAGGGGAAGGTCCCCTGGACCGCCTTCCGTTAAGTTGCGCCGGGTCCAGGGGCGGCTCGCCCCCTCCTTCAAGCATGGGGCGGGTCTGGGCGGAGTTGCCCGAAGGTTCCAGTGGCCCGCTCGGGTCGTTGGAAGGGCAGACGGAGGGAGAGCCCAGCCTTGCTTCCCAGGGTGCCGCCTGATCTCTCGCGAACTCCCGGCTTTCCCTCGACGTTGGAACGCCCATGCGCAGCATCGTCCTCGACACAGAGACCGACTTCCCCGGCTGGCGCCGCGCCGCCCGTGCCCTCGCCCTTGAAGGCGTCGCCCCCGAGGACGCCCTCTGGTCCGTGTCCGAGCCCACCGACCTGTTCGCGGCGCCCGCCCTCGACGCCTCCCCGCCCGCCGGCACCTTCAGCGTGCCCCGCGCCCTTGTCGACCTGGCGGAGATCGCGATCCAGGCCCGCGACGCCGAACGCTTCGCCCTGCTCTACCGCCTGGTGTGGCGCGCGCATCACGGGGAGAAGCACCTGCTGGAGGACGCCGCCGACCCCCAGGTGCAGCGCGTGCAGCGGCTGGCCCAGGCCGTGCGCCGCGACACCCACAAGATGCGGGCCTTCGTGCGGTTCCGGGAGGTGCGCGACACCGGCGGCCTCGGCCCGTCCCCCGCGCCCGTCGACGACGCACAGGACGACGGCGCGCATGACGCGCCTGTCCGGGCGCCTGCCGCCGACTTCGCGCCCCCTGGCCTGCACGAGGCGCCCGGCCCCGCTCCCTCGCCCGCGCCGCGCGCGGCCTCGGCCGCCGACCCCGTCCGTGCCGGCTCCAGCCGTGAGGGCGTGCTTGCCGCGATCGCCGCCCGCCCCGCGGGCGAGCCTGCCCCCGCCCGCTACGTCGCCTGGTTCGAGCCCGACCATTTCATCGTCGAGGCCAACGCCCCGTTCTTCGTGCGCCGCTTCGCCACCATGCAGTGGTCGATCCTGACGCCGGATCGCTGCGCCCACTGGGACGGCGAGGCCCTGACCTTCACCCCCGGCGCCGACCGCTCGCAGCTCCCCGACGACGACGCCCTGGCCGAGTACTGGCGCGTCTACTTCTCCTCGATCTTCAACCCCGCCCGCCTGAAGGTCGGCGCCATGACCTCCGAGATGCCCCGCAAGTACTGGAAGAACCTGCCGGAGGCCGCCGCCATCCCCGGCCTGATCCGCGACGCCCAGAGCCGCACCGAGCAGATGGTCGAGCACCCGACCCTCTCGCCCCACAGGGACAGAAAGATGCCCAGGATTGCCGCCGCAGCCCCCGCCGACGCCCAGCCAGCAACCGCCGCCCACCTGTCGGGCGACCTGGTCGCGCTGGCCACCGAGGCCGCCGCCTGCCGCCGCTGCCCGCTCTGGGAGCCCGCGACGCAGACGGTGTTCGGCGAAGGCCCCGCCGATGCCCGCCTGATGTTCGTGGGCGAGCAGCCCGGCGACCAGGAGGACCTCGCCGGGCGCCCGTTCATCGGCCCCGCAGGCCAGCTCTTCGACCGCGCCCTGGCCGAGGCCGGCATCGACCGCACCGCCGTCTACGTCACCAACTCCGTCAAGCACTTCAAGTTCGAGGCGCGCGGCAGGCGGCGCATCCACGTCAAGCCCGGCGTCACCGAGATCAACGCCTGCAACGTCTGGCTCCAGGCGGAGCGCGCCGCCATCCGCCCCGCGCTGACCGTGGCGCTCGGCGCCACCGCCGCCCGCGCCGTGCTCGGCCGCACCGTGACCATCGGCCGCGAGCGCTCCCGCCCGATCGCGCTCGACGGCAACGCGCAGGCGTTCGTCACCGTCCACCCGTCCTACCTGCTCCGCCTTCCCGACGAGGACGCCAAGGCGCGCGAGTACGCCGCCTTCGTCGAGGACCTCAAGCACGC
>CAXSES010000122.1:0-8281 GCA_964236225.1 uncultured Acetobacteraceae bacterium | reverse complement strand
GTCCAGGGGCGGCTCGCCCCTGGCGGGTCTGGGCAGAGCCCAGCCTTGCTTGCCTCGCCGATCGCCGCATTCAGCCGTCGGCATTACTGATTTTCGAGGTTCTGTCTTGGGCGGGTTCAAGAGCAAGGCTTCCTGCCTCGCCTGCCCTCACCAGTTCCCGAGCCGGCGCGTGTTCATCACCGGTTAGCGGATGCCGACTATCCTCCCCCGGCGACATCTCGGACGGAGTGAGACCATCGTGAATTTTTGGCGCAGCGGCCGCGGGCTGCAAGAGGCCATCGACCGATCCCAGGCGGTGGTGGAGTTCGCTCCCGACGGCACGATCCTGACCGCCAACTCCCGCTTCCTGTCCGTGATGGGCTACGCGCTGGCCGAGGTGCGCGGCCGCAGGCACGCGATGTTCATGTCGCCGGACGAGGCGGATACTCCGGCCTACCGTGCGTTCTGGGACGCGCTGCGCCGCGGCGAGTTCCAGTCAGGCGAGTTCCGCCGCGTCGCCAAGGGCGGGCACGAGATGTGGCTGCAGGCCACCTACACGCCCATACGCGGCCTCGGCGGGCGCATCTCCAAGGTGGTCAAGTTCGCGACCGACATCACAATTGCCAAGCAGCGCGCCGCCGATCACGAGGGCCAGATGGCCGCGATCAACCGCGCGCAGGCGGTGGTCGAGTTCGCGCTGGACGGCACCATCCTGGCCGCCAACGCCAACTTCCTGTCGGTGATGGGCTACTCGCCCGGCGAGGTGATCGGCCGCAAGCACGCCATGTTCATGCCGCCCGAGGAGCGCGACGCCCCGGCCTACCGCGCCTTCTGGGACGCGCTGCGCCGCGGCGAGTTCAGGGCCGCCGAGTTCCGCCGCCTGGGCAAGGGTGGGCGCGAGGTGTGGATACAGGCCAGCTACAACCCGGTCACAGATCCCGCCGGCCGCCTCGTGAAGGTGGTCAAGTTCGCGACCGACATCACCACCGACAAGCAGCGCGCCGCCGACCACGAGGGCCAGGTGGCCGCGATCAACCGCGCGCAGGCGGTGGTCGAGTTCGCGCTGGACGGCACCATCCTGGCCGCCAACGCCAACTTCCTGTCGGTGATGGGCTACTCGCCCGGCGAGGTGATCGGCCGCAAGCACGCCATGTTCATGCCGCCCGAGGAGCGCGACGCCCCGGCCTACCGCGCCTTCTGGGACGCGCTGCGCCGCGGCGAGTTCAGGGCCGCCGAGTTCCGCCGCCTGGGCAAGGGTGGGCGCGAGGTGTGGATACAGGCCAGCTACAACCCGGTGCTGGACCCGGCCGGCCGGCCGGTGAAGGTGGTGAAGTTCGCGACCGACATCACCGAGGAGATGCGCCGCCGCACCGTGCTCTCCCTGGTCGCCGACAAGACCAACAGCAGCGTCGTCATCGCCGACGCGCGGGGGCGGATCGAGTACGTCAACCAGGGCTTCACCCGGCTCACCGGCTACACCTGCGAGGAGGTGATGGGCCGCAAGCCCGGTGAGGTGCTGCAGGGCCGCCACACCGATCCCAAGACTGTTCAGCGCGTGCGCGAGCACCTGCAGCTCGGCCGGGCGTTCTACGAGGAGATCCTGAACTACAACAAGACCGGCGAGCCCTACTGGATCTCGCTGTCCGTCACCCCGGTGCACGGCGCGGACGGCACGCTGGAGCGTTTCGTGTCCGTGCAGGCCGACATCACCAGCACCAAGCTGCGCGCCCTGGAGGCCGACACCCGCCTCGACGCCATCGAGCGTTCCAACCTGGTGATTGAGTGGAACCCCGCGGGCCAGGTGAGCCGCCTCAACGACGCGGCGCTGGCGGCGCTGGGGGTCGCCTCCGCCGAGGAGGTCGCCGATCGCCCGGAGCTGTCATGCGCCAGCCTGTTTCCCGACACCGATCGCGCCGCCCTGGCCTCCGGCCGCTCCTTCGGCTGCAACGTCGAGCTGACCCGACCCGATGGCCAGCCGATGTTCCTGTCCGGCACCGTGCAGCCGCTGCGCGACGTGGAGGGCGGCTTGCGGCGCATCGTGCTCTATGCGGCGGACATGTCCGCCCGCCGCATCGCAGTGCGCGAGACCGAGCGGGTGATGACCGGCGTGCTGGATCGCATCAGCCGGGTCGCCAAGGACATCTCCGGCATCTCCGGCCAGACGAACCTGCTGGCGCTCAACGCCACCATCGAGGCGGCGCGCGCCGGTGACGCCGGCAAGGGTTTCGCGGTGGTCGCCGCCGAGGTCAAGACCCTTGCCCAGCGCTCCGCCGGCTCCACTGACGAGATCGCCGGCCTGGTCGCCGACACCCGCTCGCGCATCGAGCAGCTGATCGCCGCAGCCTAGCCCCGGGCAGGGCGGCGGGCCCTTCGGCCAGGGCCGCCGTGCCGCTCTCCCCAGGCTTGCCCGGGTCCGTGCCGCCCTGGTGATCTCCGTCCGCCTGCCCCATCTCCCCCGCAAGCCCGTCGCTCCAGGCGGCGGCCAGCGAAGGGAACAGCCATGGGTATTTTCGCCAGCAAGCGGGCAGACGCCTCGCCCTCCGAAATCCAGCTCGACGACGCCGAGTGGCAGAAGCGCCTCACTCCCGAGCAGTACCGCGTGCTGCGTCGTCACGGCACCGAACGCGCCGGCACCAGCCCTCTCAACCGCGAGAAGCGGCAGGGACAGTTCCTTTGCGCCGGCTGCGATGCGGCCCTGTTCGCGTCCGACGCCAAGTTCGACAGCGGCACCGGGTGGCCGTCCTTCACCGCGCCGGTGAGCGAGGGCGCCGTCGGCACCCAGGAGGATCGCGGGCTGATGATGTCGCGCACGGAGGTGCACTGCGCGCGCTGCGGCGGGCACCTGGGACACGTGTTCCCGGACGGGCCGCGGCCGACAGGGCTGCGCTACTGCATGAATGGCGCGGCGATGAAGTTCGAGCCGGAGGCCTGAGGAAAGCAAGGTTGAGGCTCCGCCTCAAACTCCGCCAGGGGGAGCCCCCCCTGGACCGGCCTTACTGAGGGTCTGGGCGGCACCCAGCCTTGCTTGATTGCCTACACCCTCTGCACGACGTACCGCTCCGCCAGCGACGCCGCGATGTCGTTGGCGTGCAGCGGGTCGCGTGCCTCGATCATGATTTCCAGCTCCGCCGCCTGCACGCTGGCCGCCGCGAACAGCCTCTGGTGCAGCACCTCGATGATGTTGCCCCCCATCGCCCCGATCCGCCCGGAGATGTCGGCCAGCACGCCGGGCCGGTCCGGGATCTGCATGCGCAGCCGCAGCAGACGCCCGTCGCGCAGCAGGTTGCGCAGCAGCACGTTGGCCAGGATGCGCGGGTCGATGTTGCCGCCGCAGATCACCGTGGCCACGCGCCGCCCGCGGAACCGCTCCGGGTGCGCCAGCAGCGCCGCGATTCCCGCAGCCCCCGCGCCCTCCGCCACCAGCTTCGCGCTCTCCGCCAGCAGCGCGATCGCGTCCTCCACGCCACGCTCCGGCACGCGCAGCACCTCGCTCACCCGCGCCCGGATCACCTCCAACGGATAGGCGCCGACCTGCGGCACCGCGATCCCCTCCGCGATGGTGGGCCCGCCCCACGGCGGCAGCACCCCGTCCTCTCGCGCCGCCAGCGAGGCGTAGGAATCCACCTGCACGCCGATCACCTCGACGTCCGGCCGCAGGCCTGCCACCGCCGTGGCGCACCCCGCGATCATGCCACCGCCGCCGATCGGCACCACCAGCACCTCGATCCCTGGCGCGTCCTCCAGCAGCTCCAGCGCCAGAGTGCCCTGTCCCGCCATCACCGCCGGATCGTCGTAGGGGTGCACGAACACCAGGCCTTGCGCCTCGGCCAGCCCGACCGCGTGCGCCGCCGCCTCCGCGAAATCCTCGCCGTGCATCACCACGCGCGCGCCCCAGGCCGCGGTGCGCGTCACCTTGGCCGCCGGCGTGTGGCGCGGCATCACGATGGTCGCCGCAATTCCCGCGAGCTGGGCGTGACGCGCCACGCCCTGCGCGTGGTTGCCCGCCGAGGCCGCGATCACGCCGCGCGCCCGCTCCGACGCGCCGAGCAGCGCCAGCTTGTTGGCGGCGCCCCGCTCCTTGAAGGAGCCGATCGCCTGCAGATTCTCCAGCTTGAGCGTGACGTCCGCCCCGGTCGCGCGCGACAGCGCCAGCGAGGGCAAGGACGGGGTCCGTAGCACGCGGCCGGCAATGCGCACGGCAGCGTCCTGCACGTCGGACAGAGCGATCACGAAGGAAAGGCCAGGGCTCTGCCCTGGACCCGCCAGGGGCGGCGCCCCTGGACCGGCACAAACAGGAAAGGTCCTGAACCCAGGTTTTCAGAGGCCGTGCTTTTGGCGGGGTTCAGGGGCAGCGCCCTTGGCCTTCCTTGGCTGCGCACGGCCTCAGCCGAAGCGCAGCTTCAGGATCTCGTAGGAGCGGTCCCCGCCCGGCGCCGGCACGGAGATGGTGTCGCCCACCTTCTTGCCGATCAGCGCCTTGGCCAGCGGCGAGGACACCGAGAGGCGCTGGAGCTTCAGGTCGGCCTCGTGGACGCCGACGATCTGGTAGGTCGCCTCGCGGTCGGTCTCCTCGTCCATCAGCGTGACGTGCGCCCCGAACTTGACGTGGTCGCCCGACAGGGTGGACGGGTCGATCACCTCGGCCAGCGAGACGATCTCCTCCAGCTCCTGGATGCGCCCCTCGATGAAGGATTGCCGGTCGCGGGCCGCGTGGTACTCGGCATTCTCCGACAGGTCGCCGTGGCTGCGCGCCTCCGCGATCGCGCGGATCACCGACGGGCGCTCCTCGCTGCGCAGCAGCCTCAGCTCGTCCTCGAGCCGAACCAGGCCCGGGCCGGTCATCGGAAATTTCTGCAAGTCGCGGAATCCTCAAGCAGTCTGGGCGCTTCTGAAAAGGACCGGGGCGGCCGGCCACTCCCGGCCGCCCCGGTCAGAACGATCCGCGAAAGTAGGACTGCAGCGGCGCGACTTCAAGCGTCCCCGCCCGAAGCGCCGCGATCGCGTGCACCGCCGCCCGCGCGCCCGCGATCGTCGTGTAGTGCGGCACCCCCAGCGTCAACGCGGAGCGGCGGATGTCGAAGCTGTCCGTGACCGACTGCGCCCCCGAGGCCGTGTTGATCACGAGCTGCACCTCGCCCGAGCGGATCGCGTCCACGCAGTGCGGCCGCCCCTCCAGCACCTTGTTGACGACGCGCGCCGCCAGCCCCGCGTCGCGCAGCTTCGCCGCCGTGCCGCGCGTGGCCAGGATCGCGAACCCCATGTCGATCAGCCTGCGCGACATCGCCAGCAGCGCCGCCTTGTCCGTGTCGCGCACAGAGATGAACACCGTGCCCTGGTCCGGCAGCTTCACCCCCGCGCCAAGCTGCGCCTTGGCGAAGGCCCGCTCGAACGAGGAATCCAGCCCCATGACCTCGCCCGTGGACTTCATCTCCGGCCCGAGGATTGTGTCGACATTGGGGAAGCGGTTGAACGGGAACACCGCCTCCTTGACCGCGACGTGAGGCGCTATCGCCTGGTCGTCGAGCCGGAACTCCGCCAGCCTGGCGCCGGCCATCACCCGCGCGCCGATCTTGGCCACCGGCACGCCGGTCGCCTTGGCCACGAACGGCACGGTGCGCGACGCCCGCGGGTTGACCTCGAGGACGTAGATGTCCTCGCCCTTGATCGCGAACTGCACGTTCATCAGCCCGACCACGCCCAGCGCGCGCGCCATCGCCTCCGTCTGCACCCGCAACTCGCCCACGATCGCCGGCGAGAGCGAGTACGGCGGCAGCGAGCACGCGCTGTCGCCGGAGTGGATGCCGGCCTCCTCGATGTGCTCCATGACGCCCGCGACATAGACCCGCTCGCCGTCGCAGATGCAGTCCACGTCCACCTCCGTCGCGTCGTTGAGGTAGCGGTCGATCAGAATCGGCCCGGACTCCAGCGACGCCTTGCCGGAGCGCGCCATGTAGCGGGCGAGCTGGGTGTGCTCGTGCACGATCTCCATCGCCCGACCGCCCAGCACGTAGGACGGCCGCACCACCACCGGGTAGCCGATGCGCTCCGCCACCGCCTCCGCCTCGGCGGCCGAGCGCGCGGTGCCGTTCTCCGGCTGGCGCAGGCCGAGCGTGCGCAGCAGCGCCTGGAACCGCTCGCGGTCCTCCGCCACGTCGATCGCGTCGGCACTGGTGCCCAGCACAGGGATGCCGGCGGCCGCCAGCGACTGGCTCAGCTTGAGCGGCGTCTGCCCGCCGTACTGCACGATGCAGCCGAGCACCTCGCCCCGCTCCTGCTCGCGCCGCACCAGCGCGGTGACGTCCTCGCCCGTGAGCGGCTCGAAATACAGCCGGTCCGAGGTGTCGTAATCGGTGCTCACCGTCTCGGGGTTGCAGTTGACCATGATGGTCTCGAACCCCGCCTCCTTGAGCGCGTAGGCGGCGTGCACGCAGCAATAGTCGAACTCGATGCCCTGCCCGATGCGGTTCGGCCCGCCGCCGAGGATCACCACCTTGCGCCGGTCCGTGGGGTCGGACTCGCAGGCCGGCACGCCGAAGCCGCCCTCGTAGGTCGAGTACATGTAGGGCGTGGCAGAGCGGAACTCCGCGGCGCAGGTGTCGATCCGCTTGTATACCGCCCGCACCCCCAGCCGCTCGCGCCGCGCGAACACCTCCGGCTCGGGGAGGCCGGCAAGCCGCGCCAGCCGGTGGTCGGAGAACCCCAGCGCCTTGAGCCGGCGCATCGACCCGGACTCCCCGGGCAGCCCGTCGCGCTCCACGACCCGCTCGGCGGCGACGATGCGCTCCAGTTCGCGCAGGAACCAGGGGTCGAACTTGCAGGCCTCGTGGATGTCCTCGACCGACAGCCCGGCCCGAAGCGCCTGGCCCGCCATCAGCAGCCGGTCCGGCCTGGGCGTGGACAGCGCGGCCCGGAAGGCGTCCGCCCCGCCGTCTCCCGGTGCCTCCACCGGGTCGAGCCCGTGCAGCCCCGTCTCCATCGAGCGCAGGCCCTTCTGCAGCGCCTCGGCGAAGCAGCGCCCGATCGACATCGCCTCGCCCACAGACTTCATCGCCGTCGACAGCAGCGCCGGCGTGCCCGGGAACTTCTCGAACGTGAAGCGCGGGATCTTGACCACCACGTAGTCGATCGTCGGCTCGAAGCTCGCCGGCGTCGTGCGCGTGATGTCGTTGCTCAGCTCGTCCAGCGTGTAGCCCACCGCCAGCTTGGCCGCGACCTTGGCGATCGGGAACCCCGTCGCCTTGGACGCCAGCGCCGAGGAACGCGACACCCGCGGGTTCATCTCGATCACCACCATGCGCCCGTCGGCCGGGTTGACGCCGAACTGCACGTTCGAGCCGCCGGTATCCACCCCGATCTTCCTCAGGCACGCGATCGAGGCGTCGCGCATCCTCTGGTACTCGCGGTCGGTCAGCGTCAGCGCCGGCGCCACGGTGACGCTGTCGCCGGTGTGCACGCCCATCGGGTCCACGTTCTCGATCGAGCACACGATGATGCAGTTGTCCGCCCGGTCGCGGACCACCTCCATCTCGTACTCCTTCCAGCCGAGCACGCTCTCCTCGATCAGCACCTCCGTCGTCGGCGACGCCGCCAGGCCCGACGCCACGATCTGCTCGAACTCCTCGCGGTTGTAGGCGATGCCGCCGCCGGTGCCGCCCATGGTGAAGCTCGGCCGGATCACCGTCGGCAGCCCCACCAGCGCCAGCGCCGCGTGCGCCTCCTCCATGGTGTGCGCGATGGCGCTCCTCGGGCTCTCGATGCCGATCTCGGTCATCGCGTCGCGGAACTTCAGCCGGTCCTCGGCGCGGTCGATCACCTCCGCCGTCGCCCCGATCAGCTCGACGCCGTGCCTGCGCAGCGTCCCCGCCGCGTCGAGCTTCATCGCCACGTTCAGCGCCGTCTGCCCGCCCATCGTCGGCAGCAGCGCGTCGGGGCGCTCGCGGATGATGATCTTCTCGACGATCTCAGGCGTGATCGGCTCGATGTAGGTCGCGTCCGCCAGGCCAGGGTCGGTCATGATCGTGGCCGGGTTGGAGTTCACCAAGATCACCCGGTAGCCCTCCTCGCGCAGCGCCTTGCACGCCTGGGCGCCGGAGTAGTCGAACTCGCAGGCCTGGCCGATCACGATCGGGCCGGCGCCGATGATCATGATCGAGGCGATGTCGGTGCGCTTGGGCATGGAGCGTGACCTCGGAAGGAAGGCCAGGGCTCTGCCCTGGACCCGCCAGGGCGAGCCGCCCTGGACCGGCATTACTTAAGAAATGGGATCAAAGGGTCCTCGGACCCTTTGCGGGTCTGGGCAGAG
>CAXSES010000121.1:5336-8316 GCA_964236225.1 uncultured Acetobacteraceae bacterium | reverse complement strand
CCTTCACCCCGCCGCCGCGATCGCCCCGCACATCGCCCGCACCCCCGCCGCAGCCCCCTCCGGGTGCCCCCACACCGCGCTGACCACGGCGAGGAAGTCCGCGCCCGCCTGCACCAGCGGCGCGCAGTTCCCGGCGTCGATCCCCCCGATCGCCACGCACGGCACCTCCATCAGTTCGCTCCACCATGACAGCAGCGCGGCCTCAGCGCGGATTTCCGTGTCCTTGGTCGGGCTCGGGAAGAACGCGCCGAACGCCACGTAGTCCGCCCCCGCCTCGCCCGCCTGCATCGCCAGGTCGCGGCTGTCGTAGCAGGACACGCCGAGCTGCAGGTCGCCGAGGATGCGCCGCGCGTCCGCGACCGGGGTGTCCTCGCGGCCGACATGGGCGCCGTCGCAGCCGCACGCGACCGCCAGCTCCGGCCTGTCGTTGAGCAGCAGCGCCACGCCGCGCGCCTGCGTCACCGGGAGCAGAAGCTCCGTGGTGCGGCGCAGGGTGTCGTTGGAGACGTCCTTGAGGCGGAGCTGCACCGCGGCGACGTCGCCGGCGTCGAGCGCGGCCGCGAGCAGGTCGGGGAAGCCGGCCGGCAGGAGCGGGGGCGTGACGAGATAGAGGCGGGTGTCGGGCATGGGGCGTTCCAGGCAAGCAAGGCCAGGGCTCTGCCCTGGACCCGCTGGGGTCAGCGCCCCCAGACCCGCGCACGTAAGGGGCCGGCGGCACGTCGGGCGGCGATGTGCCGCCGGCCCAGGTCGAGGTTTCCAAAGGCGAGCCTTTGGCGGGGTCCAGGGGCAGAGCCCCTGGTCTTAATCTTACGTCGCGGCTGCGGCCTTGGCGTAGATGTCCGTGATCGACGCGAGCAGTGCCAGCGCGTCCGCCTTGGACCGCTGGAACGAGTTGCGCCCGACGATCGAGCCGAACGAGCCGCCGTCGGCGAGGCCCTGGATGATCTTGAGGAAGGCGCCGGTCTCGCTGTTGTCGCCGCCGGAGAAGATCACGATGCGCCTGCCGCCGAAGCAGCACTGCACGACGTGCTCGATCCGCCTGGCCATGGTCGAGGCGTCGATGTGCTGGGCCTCGTACACCTTCTTCGCGGCCGGCAGCGAGAGCACCTCGGAGGGCGGCTTCACCTTGATGATGTGCGCGCCCATCAGGCAGGCCATGTGCGCGGCGTAGGCGCAGATGTCGAACGCGGTCTCGCCGGCCTTGTCGATCTCAGGGCCGCGCGGGTAGCTCCACACCACCACGGCGAGGCCGACGGTCTTGGCCTCTTCCGCCAGCTCGCGCAGCTCCTCCATCTGGGCGAAGGCGTACTCGCTGCCCGGGTAGATGGTGAAGCCGATCGCCGAGCAGCCCAGGCGCAGCGCGTCCGAGATCGAGCCGGTGACGGCCTGGTCCTTCTCGGTGGCCAGCGAGTTGGACGAGTTCAGCTTGAGGATGGTGGGGATCTCTGAGGCGAAGGTGGCGGCGCCCGCCTCCAGCATGCCGAGCGGGGCCGCGTAGGCGCTGAGCCCGGCCTCGATGGCGAGCTGGAAGTGGTAGTGCGGGTCGTAGGCGGGCGGGTTGGCGGCGAAGGAGCGGGCGGGGCCGTGCTCGAAGCCCTGGTCGACGGGCAGGATCACCAGCTTGCCGGTGCCGCCCAGCTTGCCGTGCATCAGGATGCGGGCGAGATTCGTCTTCGTGCCGGGGTTGTCGCTCTCGTACCAGCCGAGGATGGTCCTGACGGTGGGCGTGATCTGCACGGCCGGGCTCCTTGATGCGGCGTGGCCGGGGCCGCGCCGGCGATGCGGGCGTGGCCGGGACCGCGCGGGTGGTCGCGCGGACGTAGCGGGTTCACGCGCGCCTGTCACTTCCCGAGGCGAGCGATCCCGAGACAGGCGATCCCGGGGCGGGCGGCCGTGGATCACGCTGCCCGGGCTTCTCGTGCCGACGGCCCCCCGAGCGTGACCAGCCAGGCAAGCAGGGTCGAGGCCTCGCCTTGAGCATGGCCCTCAACCTCCGCCAAGGGCAGCCCTCCGAAACCCACTTGCGCCGGTCCAGGGGCGAGGCTGGCCAAAGGGTCCGACGACCCGCCTGGGTCGTTGGAAGGGCCAGGCGAGGGGGCTCGCCCCCCGCCCTGGAGCAGGGGCGGGTCTGGGCGAAGCTCCCCGAAGGTTCCAACGGCCCGCTTGGGTCGGTGGAAGGGCAGGCGGAGGAAGAGCCCAGCCTTGCTCGCTTCCCTAGTGTCCTTTCCCCGCCCCGAGCCATGCGCCGAGGCGCCGCGCCGCGCCGCGCCGGGCGAGGTCCAGCGCCTCGGGACGTTGGCCGAGCAGCACTGCGCCCTCGTGCAAGGCGAGGGCGTGCAGGGTGGGGAAGGCGGGGCATCCGGGATCGAGCACGAGGGCGCGCTGGCCGTGGCGCAGCGCCTCCAGGGCCTGGCCGGGCGCGTCGGCGCAGTCCAGCATGTCGTCGAACGCCGCGTCCGGGCAGGCTTCGCGCCCTGCCTCGACCAGCGCGCGCCACCAGCCGACGCCGGCGAACAGCGCCGCCCCGGGCGCCGACAGAAGGGTCGCGCCGCCGCCCTGCGACAGCGCGAGGCGTACGTCGCCGAGGCCGTGCACGACGACGCAGGGCCGGCCGCGCAGGACCGGACCGGGGGGGGCTGCGACCCTGGAGGGGCTCGGGCGGCGGGGCGGGTTCACGCTTGACGTTCAAGCCGGTGCGGGCTTTGTGTTCAAGTCGCACGTGCTCGGAGGGGCCTTGTCGGATTCGGCACACCGGAGCGATGCCGTCCGGCTGGAAGCGGCGCTGGACCGGATCGTCCGCGCTCTCGACCGTGCCGCGCAGCCGCCCGGGCCGATGGACCCGGGCGCATCGGGACACAGGGCGGCCTCGCCGGGCGACGATGCGCGGTCCGGCGTCCTTCCCCAAGCGTCGGGAGTCGGGGACGTCGCGGCCGAAGCCGTGGGGCAGCCTGTGACATCCCCCGGGCGCGGTCCCGTTGAT
>CAXSES010000121.1:0-5236 GCA_964236225.1 uncultured Acetobacteraceae bacterium | reverse complement strand
GCTTGCGCAGATCGGGGCACGGCTCGACGAGCTGATCGCCGAGCTGCGCGACGTGCTGGGGGGAGGCGGCGCTCCCGCCGTCCGGGCCGACGCCGGGCGGTCTTCCGCGGGCCTGCCTCCGTCGCAGGAGCCGTCCGCGGCGTGGTCCGGCGACGCCGCCGCGCATTCGTGAACCGAGGAAGCTTCGATGGCGCAGGTCGCGGTCAAGATCAACGGCTACGTCTACACCGTCGGCTGCGAGGACGGGCAGGAGGCGCACCTCCAGGCGATGGTCGAGCAGGTCGAACGGCGCATCAGCAGCATCAAGGCGCTCGGCGGCCCGAACGGCGAGGCGCGCCTGCTGGTCCTGGCCTCGCTCCTGATGGCGGACGAGCTGCATGACCTGGGCATGGCGGATTCGCAGCGGACCCACGCCGCCCCAACCGGGGCGGGCGCGTCCGGCGAGGCGGGGCCTATCTCGGCGCTGGCCGATCCGGAGGCGGCCGAGCGGCTGCGCCGTCTGGCGGATCGCGCGGAAGAGATTGCATCCGGGCTCGAGCATCCCTAGATATAGGTCGCGGAGCTGCCGGGTTCGTCAGGCAATTTGACCCCGGGGCCGATAAGCATCTACCAGGGCGCTGGCGCTGTCATGATCTTGGTCATGGCATCTGGTGCCCACCTGCCTCAGCAGGCTCTGGTAGGGTAATGACGCCAACGGCCATGGCGGCTCCGCACTCCGACTCTCCGGACCTGATCGCCGCCAAGCGCGCCGCGCGCGTCTCCGCGCGGCTCGCGCGCGGCGATGGCGACCCGGCCGCCGATCTCGCGGTCTGCGAGCGACTGCTGTCGCTGATTCCGGTCGGTCTGGCCGTCTCTGGCGTGTGGCCGCTGCCCGGGGAGCCTGACCTGCGGCCGCTGCTGGCCGCGCTGCATGCCCGCGGCCAGGCCGTGCTGCTGCCGGAGACGACGCCGCGGGGGCAGCCGCTGGTGTTCCGACGCTGGCGTCCCGGCGCCACGATGCCGTCGGGTCGGTTCGGGACCTGCCACCCCGACGGCGAGGCAGCCACGCCCGGGCTCGTGCTGGTGCCTTTGCTGGCGTTCGACGACCGCCTGATGCGGCTTGGCTATGGCGGCGGCTACTACGACCGCACCCTGGCCGGGCTGGCGGGCTGCCAGGCGATCGGGTTCGCCTACGCGCGCCAGCAGGTCGGGGCGGTGCCGGCCGGGGCCTTCGACGTGCCGCTGGACGCGATCGCCACCGAGGCGGGCGTGCTGCGGAGGGCGAGGAAGGGGCAGGCAGGCAAGGCTGGGCTCTGCCCATTGCCTGGAAGTGGGGACCCGCCAGGGGCGAGCCGCCCCTGGACCGGCGTTTCTTAGGGCGTTTTACACCGACTGTCCGTGGCCTATGCGGCGGATGTGGTAGCGTATCCGATCATGCCGGGTCACGCAGTGTACACTCGGCCGGAAACGAGTCTGAGTCGTGGTTTCCAAAGGCGAGCCTTTGGCGGGGTCCCCGGCTTCAAGCAGGGGGGCAGAGCCCCTGGCCTTGCTTGCAGGCCCGCTAGGCGCCCGCTGGCCTGGCCTGGCGCCACAGGACGAGGGCGTTGCGGCAGATCGAGAGCCAGCACTGGACCGAGGTGTCGTGCGCGTCCTCGTAGGGGGCGAAGCGGTCGATGTAGCCGCAGAGCAGGCCGGGCGCCTTCCACTCGACCGAGCCAGGCACGTGGTCGGACCCGGCGGGCACCACGTAGAGCAGCGTGTTGTCGCCGTAGGCGCGCATGCCGCGCCACACCGGGAGCACCTCGCCCAGCGCCAGGGGGTCGTTGCGCTTGACCACGAAGATCTTCTCGGCGTCCTCCAGGTCCTCGACGAACATCCGCAGTTGCAGCGCCAGCTTCTGCCGCTCCGTGGCGAGCAGCGCGTCGAGGTCGACCTCGTTCTGGTACTTGAAGGTGTGGTACACGAGGTCGTAGGTGGTCTGCCACATGACGAACTCCCGGTAGCCGTCGCGCTCCCCGCCGAGGCGGTGGGACATGTTCGCCGGGTCGGAGAGGCCGGCGAACTGCGTCGCGAGGCCGCGCAGCAGGTGGGCGATGTCGGTGGAGGCGAAGCGCAGCAGGTTCAGCGGCTCGGCGCCGCACTGGCGCTGCACCACGCCGAACTCGCAGTTGTCGCCGACGCTGTGGAACTGGCTGACGAGCTGGCGCGGGCTCATCCGCGCGCAGGCCGGATCGGCGCCGTCGGGCAGCAGCGCAGGCACCAGATTCGTGCCGTGCACGGCGACGTGGCGCAGCCAGATCGAGAGCACGCGGTGATCCACCCCGCCGTCCAGGTCGGAGGGGCGGATGCAGTCGCGGTGCACGATCGTGAGCGCGAGCAGGCCGTCGGCCACGAGGGAGGCGGGCACGTGGAGCGTGACCTGCATCTCGCCCCGCACCAGGACCATGCCGAGGAAATGGCCGTTCGACCACACCGTGATCCGCTGGCGGCGGCGCGGCACCGGGCCGATCTGGAGGATCGCCACGTAGGCGGGATGGGTGGCATCGACAGGGATGGCGAGCGTGCTGGTGTCGCCGGACGCCCAGACGAAGGTGCGCTCCGGCGCGCACCACCCGGTCCCGAGCGAGGCGAGGCCGGCGCCGCCCTCGCAGACCGGCAGATCGGCGATGGGCACGAGGCTCATGGCTGGCGGACAGGCGTCATCGGCCGGCTCCAGGGTGGGTGGTTTGCAGCTTCGGGATGCGGCCGCAGGGCGTTCCCGCCGGCCCAGGGCGCGGGCCTCGATCCGTCGGGCTCCGCGGGGTCCGTGGGCTGCCCGTCGCCAAGCCGGTCGGGGCGCGCCTAGGGAGCGGCAAGGCGGGGCAGCACTGCCCTGGCGGTCAGCCCGGCCAGGATGGCGTAGCCGGCATCCGAGGGATGCACGCCGTCCAGGGTGTAGTAGGTCGGATTGCGCCGGTTGGCGACGCCGCCCATGGTCGCGTCACCGCCGAAATCCGCGACGCCGTCGGCGCCGGCGGCGTTGGCGAGCACCAGGGCGTTGAACGCGCTCAGCTCGGCGCGCATCGCCTCGGACAGGTCGAAGCGCTGCAGCTCGGTGGACACCACGATCGACCAGCCCTGGCGATGGGCGCGCGCGACGTAGGCCGTGAGCGCGTCGTAGGCCTGGCGCGCGTTGCTGCCCTGGGTGATGTCGTTGTCGCCGGCGTGGAGGAAGATGACGTTGCGCGCGCGCCCGGCGTCGTAGAGGGGGCGGATGTCAACGTCGTAGCGGGCGAGGCAGTCCTTCACCGGGCGGCCGCTCGCGCCCACCACGCGGGTGGCGACGCCGGCGGGCAGAAGCGAGGCGACCTGCTCGGCCAGGGTGCGGCCGGGCGAGGCGCCGACGCCCACCGAGATGCTGTCGCCATCGAACACCAGCATCGCGGCCGACGTGCCCTCGAAGGAGGCGAACAGGCGCGAGAGCCAGGGGAACGCGCGCAGCCCTGTCCCGGAAGCCATGATCGAGGAGAACTCCCGTCCGGGCGCGCCACGCTCGCCGTCGCGTCGGAGTATCGCGTTTCCGGCCGACTGCCAACCGAAAGGCGAGGCGAACGTCACCCACGGTCCTGCAAGGCAGGGTTGTGCGAGATGCGACGGGGAAGGGCTGGCTGGCGGGCGCGCGTCAGGTGGCGAGCGGCCCGCCACGCCATGGCTGCGCCGGGCTAGGCGTCGGCGAACGGGTTGCTGGTGTCGTCGGGGGCAGGGGGCTGTCCGCCGGGCGTGGCCTGGTCCACGGCGTGCGGCAGGATCTGGGCGAGCATCGGCAGGAACGAGGCGACCGGCAGGCCGGCGTTCTGCGCCCAGCCCTCGATCTGCTGGGGGGAGAACATCTGCCCGACCTGGTCGCCGCTGACCGGCATGTTGGCGCCGTTGCCGACCCAGGACTGGACGTGCTGGCCCATGCCGTTCTGCTGGAACTTCTGCACCAGGCCGCCGATGCCGCCCTGGCTGGCGAGGACCTGCTGCAGCACGCCGCCCATGGCGCCCGATCCCGCGGCCCCCGCGCCGCCGGCAGCGCCGCCCATCAGGTTGTTCAGGATGCCGCCGAGAAATCCGCTCATGCCGTCTGCTCCGTGTGGGACGCGATCCGCCCTTCCTAGCGCCCGAAGCCCCTTTGCGTCGAGGACGGCATGGACACGCCTGCGAAGGCAGCCGGCAAGGCTGGGCTCTCCCTGCGCCGCCATTCCAACGGCCCGAGCGGATCGTTGGAACCTTTGGCCAGCCTTGCCCCTAAACCTGCTTCTTCTAAGTTGCGCCGGGTCCAGGGGCGGCTCGCCCCTGGCGGAGTTCGAGGCGGAGCCTCAACCTTGCCTTTCCTGCTCCACGTCGCCCGCCTGGCACGCCGTTCCGCCGACCGCGCTTTCGCCGCGGCGGGCGACGTGGCATGGGACGCCCATGCGCATCCTGTTCCTTGGCGACGTCGTGGGCCGCAGCGGCCGCGATGCTGTGGCGGCGCGGCTGCCCGAGCTGCGCCGGGCGCTGGGCATCGACCTAGCGGTGGTCAACGGCGAGAACGCCAGCCACGGCTTCGGCCTCGCGCCGGACATGGCCGAGGCGCTGTTCGCGGCGGGGGCAGACGTGATCACGCTCGGCAACCACGCCTGGGACCGCAAGGAGCTGGTCGGCTACATCGAGGGGCAGAAGCGCCTGGTGCGGCCGATCAACTTCCCGCCGGGCACGCCGGGGTCTGGCTCGGTGGTGGTCGATGTCGCGGGCGGGCGGCGGGCGCTGGTGCTGAACGCGATGGGGCGGCTGTTCATGGAGCCGCTGGACGATCCGTTCCGGGCGACGGCGGAGCTGATCGCGCGCCACCGGCTGGGGCCGGCGGGGCAGCCGGGCTGCGTGCAGGCGATCGTGTGCGACTTCCACGCGGAGGCGACCAGCGAGACGGCGGGCTACGCGCACTCGTTCGACGGGCGGGTGTCGCTGGTGGTGGGCACGCACACGCACGTGCCGACGGCGGACCACCAGGTCCTGGCGGGCGGCACGGCGTTCCAGTCCGACGCGGGGATGTGCGGCGACTACGACAGCGTGATCGGCATGGGCAAGGAGGCGGCCTCGATCCGGTTCTGGCGCCGCGTGCCGGGCGAGCGGCTGGCGCCGGCGGACGGCGAGGCGACGGTGTGCGGGCTGCTGGTGGAGACCGACGACGCGAGCGGGCTCGCGGTCAGGGTCGAGCCGCTTCGGGTCGGCGGGCGGCTGTCGCAGGCGATGCCGG